>CACLBK010000011.1 GCA_902605135.1 uncultured Alphaproteobacteria bacterium | reverse complement strand
TTTCCACATTAAAAATAATGGTAAAATAAATAATTGAGCAGGAATACTTATTCCAACTAAAAGATATAAACCAACAACAATTGTTTGAATTCCTTTTGGGTTTAAAACTGCCAAACTGAAAGCAGCTAGACCTGAAACAGTCAAATTTAATATTAAAGTTCCAATAACTAAGGTGAGTGAGTTTGTAAATATTTGAGTATAATTTCCATTAACCCATGCATCATAATAATTCATTAATCTTATTTCATTTGGAAAACCCAAAGGATTTGCTCCAAATTCAGAAGATGGTTTTATAGAATTAAAAGCTAAAACTAGTAATGGTAAAATAATTGTTAAAGCCATAAAAATCAAAATGGCATGATTTATATAACTCGATCTTTGTCTAAATCTTGCAGTCGCCATTTATAATTTTATACCTCCCAACCCATCCGCCTTAAAATTGCAAAGAAACCTACTATAATACCAACATAGAAGAACATCATAACACCTATAGTGGATGCGTAACCAACATTCATTCGTTGAAAGGCTTGCGAATACAGATGGTTTGCTACAACTTCTGAGCTGTATGCTGGTCCACCCATTGTTAAAATATATACATAGTCAAATGTAGGGACAGACCAGATAATTATAATTATTAAAGATAAAACAAAAATTGGTCTTATCATTGGTAAAGTAATATATCTAAATTTTTGAAATTTTGTTGCTCCTTCAATATCTGCTGCTTCATAGAGAGAGTCATCAACTTGATACATTCCAGTTAAATAAATTATAACTAAGAAGCCCCAGAAATGCCACATATCTACCCAGGCAACAGCGTATAAGGCAGTCTCCTTCATAGCAAAAGGTGACTTAGCAAGAAAATCAATACCTTGATTTTCAAACCAACCACCTAAACCATGTCTTGGATGGAATATATATCTCCAAATCAAACAGTTAACGATACTAGCTAGAATGTATGGAAAAAAATATACTAGCCTATAAAAAAGTTGTCCTCTTTTTATTCCAGTTAAAAGATAAGCTATAACAAGTGCTACGATTACTGGTATTGTCAAGAACATTACTGTCCAAATTATATTGTGTTTAACTGCTTTCTTGAAAACACGATCTCTAAATAATTCTTGAAAGTTTTCTAATCCAACATAATTTATTCTGCCAAAACCATTCCAGTCGGTTAAACATAACAATAAACTAAGTATCGATGGAAATGCTACCACGAAGAAATGAATAAATATAACTGGAAATAAAAAGTACCAGGAAATTGCATTTATACTTGTTAAAAATTTTGGCATAATTTTTATTATTTTTAATAAGGGGAAAATATTTCCCCTTATTTAAATTTTTAAATTATCTTTTTCCAACTGGAACTAATGCATCGTCTTCACGAGCTTTGTCCCAAAGTCTTTGAGATTCTTCCATAAATTCAAGTGGAGTAATATCTCCAGCCCAAACCACTTCCATATCTTTCCATATATGAACACCTGGATCATTCGGATAGAATGTCCATGTTGTATATCCATAATTTCCTGAATCAGAAGCTTCGGCAAATTCAGTTAAGAATCTTTTTTGTCTTGGATCAATATTAGGGTCAAAGTCAGCATCAGTGTATTTTAGTGGTAACAACCAAGCGCCATAACCTAAGCTACCAGTAACTTTAAGAGCTCTTGCTTTATCAGAAAGAATCCAATCAATTACTTTTGCAGCTCCATCTGCATTTTTAGATGCGGCATTGATGGACATAGTTCCACCAGTTGCAAGTTGATAATTGGGTGCACTTCCTGCCTGTGAATTCAGAATTGGTAAAGGATTCCAATCCCAATCATCAGATGATTCTCCAAAATTCGTTGCCGTTACATTGAAACCCCAAGTTCCGATCATTAGCATTGCAGAACCTCTAGTAGCAAACTCGTTATTAAAATCATCCCAATCTAAAGAATAATATGTCTCTAAATTACCAGACCAATAACCTTCATCTACCATGTGTTTTCTTAAAAGTTCAATTGCTTCTACAAACTCTGGATCAGTCCATTTTTTTCACCAATTAAGGCTTTATAGACATTTTCTGGCCCAGCATATGTGTTGAAATAGTTACCTACTAAATGCTCGTGTGTTGGCTGCCATCCAGCAGAACCGTATGCATAAACATTCATATCTTTAGCTTTAATTTTTGCAGCCAAAGATTCAACTTCTGCTAAAGTATTTGGTGTGCTCCATCCATTTTCTTCAAACAAAGTTTTATTATAAAAATAAATCATTGTTTCATAGTTTTTTGGAATTGAATATAATTCACCATCAAATACTCCTGAGTTGTAAGCCCAACCTAGAAGTTTATTTTCCCAACCATATTGATCAGCATACTCTTGCATAGATTTAACAAGACCTGCATCTTGGTAAATTTTTATGTAAGAAGCACCAGGTGTATCAAACATGTCCGGTCCACTTCCTGACAAAAGAGCTGGTCTAATGGTATCATTAATATCTTCCTTGAATACACATTCTAATTCTACTTCATCTTGTTCAGCATTAAAAGCATCACACATCATTTCTTGAACTGTAGGGTCAGTATCTGCACTACTTTCCATCCACCAAACTACTTTAGTGGCAGCAAATGTTGAAGTTGCGAAAAAAGCTGTAAGAATAAAAGTTAAAAAAATATTTAAAATTTTATTCATCATTTCCTCCATTTAATATCAAATTTATACTACAAATAGGAATCCTGTAAATCTATTTATGCATGATTTTGATCCAAAAAATAAAGGAAAATATGAAATTGCGACAAATAATTTGTCTAGAGCATAAATATCATCTGATCCCTTATTAAACTTAAAAAATAGTTAAAAGAAAAATAAAAAATAACTATTAAAAAAATTGCTATTAGGGACCAAATTATAAATTTTATCATTTTTATAGTTTTTATAAGTTAAATAATGTTTAAGAATAATAATAATATAATATAAAATATTATTAAATTCTAATCATAATTATGAAAAATAAGTTATTTGATATTTGGAAAAAAAATAAAGCATCTATCAATGCATGGCTTTCAATACCTAATTCGTTTACTGCTGAAGCCTTTGGTAAAATGGGTTGGGATTCAGTAACTATAGATATGCAGCATGGTCAAAATGATTATTCAACTGCTATTTCTATGGTTCAAGGATTAACAAATAGTGATACTGTTCCTATGACAAGAGTTCCATGGAACGAGCCAGGTATTATTATGAAAATGTTAGATTTAGGTGTTCAAGGAATTATTGCGCCAATGATCAATACAAAAGAGGACTGTGAAAAGTTTGTTTCATATTGTTATTACCCTCCTATAGGTCAAAGAAGTTTTGGTCCAATGAGGGCTCAAGTAGTTTATGGTTCAGATTACTATCAACACGCAAATGATAATATCGTAAGTTTGGCAATGATCGAAACGAAACAAGCAGTGGAGAACCTAGATGCCATTCTTTCAGTTCCAAACTTAACTGGTATTTATATTGGGCCTGCGGATATGAGTTCTTCTTATGGTTTACCACCTAAATTTGATGTTCGTGAAGATCCGGTATTTTCAAATATTAAAATGATTGCAAAAAAAGCAAAAGAAAAAGGAAAGATTGCTGGTATTCATAATGGATCAGTTAAGTATATGAAAGAAATGATGGAGTACGGTTTTCAATTTACCACATTACTTTCTGATTTTAGAATGATGACATCACATGCTGAAAGTTTATTAAAAGAATTGAAAGACGTAGATACTAAATCTGATAATACTAGCGCTTATTAATTGTAGCTTAATTACTAACTAGATCCTCTTCCATTTTAATTAATTCAAACCATCTATTCTCTTTTGTATTGAGATCACTATTAAGAACTTCCATTTTGGAAGTTATTTCTTGATATCGTTCAAAATTTTCCAAATATAGGTTTGTATCCTTCAATTCATTTTTAATATCTTCTAATTCTTGTTGAATATTTTTTATTTGATTTGGTAATTGCTCTAATTCATATTGAAACTTATATGATAGTTTAGCTTTAGAATTCTTTACTTTGTTGTTTTCTGAATGTGATTTTTTTGTTTCTTTATTTTTAGTAACTTGTTGATTTTCAGATTTTAAAAAATCACTGTATCCACCAAAAAACAATGATACATTTCCATCCTCTTTGAAATGTAAAATTTTGTTTACAGTTTGATCTAAAAAATCTCGATCATGCGATACTATTAGTAACGTTCCATTATAATTTGATAGCATTTCAGTTAATAGATCTAGCGTTTCTAAATCTAGATCATTTGTTGGCTCATCTAATATAAGTCCAGTTTTAGGATTGGCTAATACTTTTGCCAAAAGCAATCTATTTTGCTCTCCTCCTGATAATGTTTGTATCGTATGGTTAACATTTTTAGGATCAAACTGAAAATCTTTCACATAGCTACAGACATGCCTATCTCTTCCCTGAACTTTTAAATAGTCTCCCCCAGAGGGAACTAAAATATCTTTAATAGATTTTCTTCCATTAAGATCATTACGCATCTGATCAAAATAAGAAAATTCTAAATTTTTTTTCAACTTAATTTTACCTTTAGAAATTTTTATTTCATTAAGAATTGTACGAAGAAAAGTTGACTTACCACTCCCATTATTACCTAGAAGACCAATACGATCATTTTTTGAAATTTTAATGGATAAATTTTTAAAAACAAATTCACTTTGATTTGGATATTTCACAAACACTTCTTGAAGTTCTGCAATAAATTTAGATTGATCGGTAGATTTTTTAGAAACTTGAGGTCTTAAAGATTTAATGGCACTTCTATAAGAAGCTTCATCCTTTTCTAATTGCGCTTTTAATTCTTTAGCTCTTTTTAATCTTTTTTCATTTCGCTTAACTCGCGCCTTTACTCCTTTATTTGCCCAATCGAGCTCAATGTTGACAAATTGTTTTCTATTTCTTAATTCTCTATATTCTTGATCGAGTAGCTCCTCTGACCATTTGTCAAAATTTTTAAATCCCCCTGGGCTTACTCGTAGTTCTCCTCTATCTATCCAAAATACTTTATTAGTAAAATTACTTAGAAAAGTTCTATCATGGCTCACACATATAATTGTCTTATTTAAATTTCGTAAATAACTTTCTAGCCATTCGATGCATTGCAAATCTAGATGATTGGTTGGCTCATCTAATAACAAAACATCGGAGTCTTTTAATAAAGATCTAATTAAATAAACTTTTCTTTTTTGACCTCCTGAAAGATCTTCAACATTAGCAAGTTTATCTAAATTGAGTTTATTACAAAATATTTCAACAAAATGTTTATTTTGTTCATTAAGTAAGTCTGAAAAATTCTCTTCAATGGTTTTATTATCTAGTTTTTCAAATTTTTGATTGAAATATCCAACTTTAAGACCAGGGTAATTCCATAATTCTCCTGCATCTAAATCTTGATCACCATAAATAGTTTTCATTAAGGTAGTTTTTCCAACACCATTCTTACCAACTAGTGCAATCATATCGCCCTTGTGTAAATTGAGGTTTAAATCTTGAAAAATTATTTTTTTTCCAAATTTAATTTCTACTTCTCTGAGAGAAAATAATAAATCACTTACCACGAATTAAATTCTTATATAATTTTGTAATAGACAACAATAAAATCAAGGATCATAAATATAGCAAATAGTATTGCCACCCTGGTTAAAGACCATTGACCTTTAGGAAAAATAAAACTTAAAAATTTCATAATACTTTAATCACTATGTAACTTAATCCATTTAATACAATCTTCAAGTCTATCATCGCCCCAGAATACTTCCTTTCCATCGTATATAAATGTAGGACTTCCAAAAACTCCTTTTTTATAAGCATATTCAGTATTGCTTAAGTATTTGTCTTTTATTTCCTGATCGTTTGCTTTTTTTAAGGTCTCATCAGCATCTAAATTAAGCTCCTGAAAAATTTCATTTAAATTTGGCTGAGTAGCTGGTTCTTTGCCTTGCTGAAACCATCTTTGATATGTTTTATAAACGTAATCAACACCCCAGCCCTCATTCATTCCAAGAATGGCAATTTGATTTGCTAAATCAAATTCTTTTAAAGGATAAGGAGCAGGAACCTTAGCTTCAAAACCATAAAATTTTGCTCTTCTTTCTATATCTCTCCACATGTAATCTGATTTTATTTTTTTAGCTGGCGGAGTGAATGGAATATTATCCATGTCCATCATAATTTTTCGAACACTGAACGGATGCCAATTGAATTTGATATTTTCTTTTTTTGCTACATGATGTAATCTATTAACTGTTAAATAAGTATATGTACTACCAATAGAAAACCAAAAATTTATTTCTTTCATAAATAATCCTTTTAAACTATTTTCTTTTATTCGATAATTATTTCTTCAGGTGTTGAGTCTATTTCTTTATTGTGATCCCATGTAATTCCATTTTTTCCAGATCCAAATTTAGCTGATTTATTTGTATAAGGAAATTTATATAATATTGAATTAAAATATTTTTGCATTTTAGGGAGGGTTTTAAAATTTAAAAAAAATGAAGAAACTAATGGAAATCCTAATTGTTCAAAAAAATTATCAGAGTTTATATTTTTTACAAATCTATAGTATTTTAAAAATTCGACATAAAGTTCTAACGTATCGAACAAATTAAAATCTGGTGAAGAAATATTATTACCTATTAGAAATAGTTTAGTTTCTGTATTTTTTTTTTTACTAAGCCAATGTTCGTATTTTTGTAACTTTCCAGCATTTGAATGCTCAAAGACTTGATTGAAGACAGTTGAGGCTTCATTCAATTCATCATTTTCATTTTCAAAATGCGTATAAGCAAATCTTGTAACTATATTCCTTAAATCAACAGTTTCTTGAAGGAATTGATTGCAATCTAATTCTTCATTAGAGTTTTCTCCAAACATATTAAATTTCTTACCAAGATAAGCTAAACAGGTAATAGATTGAGCGATTATTTTTTCTTTACTTCCCTCATTAAATAGTAAATAAGGTAAATTAATTAAACTATTTTTTTTCTTTAAAATAATTTTATCTTTTTCGTGCCATTCACTACCATCATAAGTTAGGGAATTATTCTCTAATTTTGGAATTAGTCTATAAATTTTTGCAATAAGGGGCACTCCAGCATAAATTATCATTTGCCTTGAAGCTGATCCTAAACCTTTAGTACTCCAATATCCTAGTGTAATTTTTTCAATACTCATATTTTAAAAACAGTCCCTTTTTAGAGGTATTCTAATTTTAATAAAAATTTAATGTATTAAATTTTAATCAAATTAATGGTTATTTAAGATAAATTAGAATACCATTTTTTACTATTGAAAATTAATATTTTTTTAATGATTTTTTTGTTTTGTAATTATTACCTTATTTTAATTGTTTTGAAAAAGGAGGTATTTATGTTTGCGACATGGAAAATAAGAACAGACTACGCAAATGCTGTAGATATGTTTGATAAAGTTTCGCCTTGGTTTAAAGAAAGTGGAGCTCGAATGACTAATGTTACGCATAATATTGGTGGTGATGATAATACATTTACTATTGTAGCAGGATTTGAAAGTTATGAAGCATTTGGAAAAAATGATGATGCTTGGGCTTCATCTCCAGAATGGTGGCAAAAAATGCAGCCAAATTTTGTAAACAATCAATTAGTTGAAGCTGTTTATTTAACTGAATTGATTGGAAATATTAAAGGTGCTACTGAGCAAATGCCTGTTTGGGCACATTTTGTTTTTAGTCATCCAGATGTGGATGCTATAAAAAAAAGTTTTGAAATTGATGAAAAACACTACATGTCAAATGGTGCCTCAGGAATTGCAATTCATAGAATGTTTGGTGATAGAAATAATCAATATTTATTTGCTGCAAGATTTAACAGTATGCAAGAATTAGGTAAGTGCATGGATGCTAGCCAAAATTCTCCAGATTATTGGGCAAGTCATAAAGATTATTATGCAAACTTAAGTATTCATCTTAATTATAATGCCAGAGTAATTAGAAGAGATATTTATTAAAAAGGAGGAAATATGATGATTGTAGCATGGAAATATAGAACAAACTTTGAAAATGCTTATGATTCTTTTGGAAAGATTTCTAAGTTTCATAAAGATGCAGGAGCAGATTGGATTAATATGTTCATCACAACAGGTGCAGATAATGGATCTTTTATAACTGCAGTAGGCTTTGAAAACATGAAAGCATATGGAAAAATGGATGATATGTGGAATGCTCCAGATAGTGAAATGGATAAAATTATGGCAAACAATTTAAGTGATACCCATTTAATTGAAACATATAATCTAAATTTGATGGCTGGCAATATAGAAGGTGATCAATCACCTGAGGTTTTTTCAAATTTCATTTTTGAATGCAATGATGTTCAAGCTGTAAGAGATAGTCATAAAGCAGATTGGAAATATTATCAAGATGGAGGTTGTACAGGAATAGATATTCATCGAATAAGTGGAGGTGATTATGCATCTAATAATACATTCATGTTTTGCGCCAGATTTAAATCAATGGAAGACTTAGGAGCTAATTGGGATAAAATGGGAGAAAGTTCTTATGGTAAAGATCTTTCGGATTATCATTCAAAAATTAAAATTATAAAAAATTTTAATGGTAGAAGTTTAAAATTTGAGAGATTTAAATCATGAAAATATTGATAATCAATTTTAATCTTAAAAATTTAAGCATTGATGACTTCAAAGCTCAAGCGCACATAGATGCAATGGATTTTAGAGGGGTCGAAGGACTAATATCAAAATATTTCATAGGTGATGAAAGTGATAATATTTTTGGAGGAGTATATATTTTTAAAGATGAAGAAAGTCTTGAGAAGTATAAAAAAGGCCCAATATTTGAGTTTTTATCTACAAATGAATATTTTAGTAACTTTACTACTAAAGAACATGGTGTGATTGATGGCCCTTCAATAATTGCAGGAGCAGCAACAAAAGCAATATCCTAATTGATCAAGCAGGAATATTATTCCTGCTTCAAACTAAATTTTAATAATAAAAATTTAATTTTATTAATTTTAAATAATTATTCAATCTTTTGAATTGTCCACATAAAATTTAATTTTAATATTTTTTTAAAGCTAAAAATTAATAGTCTTGTAAAAAAAGGAGGTTTTTATGATAGTAGGTAGTTGGACTTATAGAATATCTAACGCAAATGCTATTAAGGCGTTTAATACGGCTTCGATATATTTTAAAAAATATGGAGCATTAGGATCGGCAATTTTAAGTCATCTTGGAAAAAATAATGGATCATACACTGTTAATATTGGTTATGAAAATTATGCTCATTTCGGGGAAGTAGATGATAAAATATCAAATGATGAAAATTTTGCTTCTGACATGGAGCCATATTTTGCTGATACTAATTGGGAAACAAACAATTTTTACGAACCAATGACTCACAATATGCCCCCTGATCCAGGAGTAAAACCAGTATTTGCTAATTGGATGTTCTACCATAAAGATGCTGAATTAATTCAATCTAAAGGTGAAATTTTTATTAAAGCTTGGATGGAAAATGGAGCAACAGGTGGCACTGTTGGAAGATTGAATGGAAATGATAATGACTCTTATGGATTTGGAGTTCGTTTTAACAACATGAAAGATTATGGTCTTGCACAAGATAAACTAAATGGTGAAAACTTTTGGTCAAATCATATAGAATTTTTAGATGAAACAGAACCTAGAGGAATGACTCTTGCAAGAGTTTTAGAAACTACTTGGAATTAAAAAATTAAAAATCAGTAGGACAATTTCCTACTGATTTTTTTAATTATATGATTAATTTTTTTCTTAATTATATTTCATTTTTATAAATAATATAACTTAAAAGGACAATGGAAGAAAAATTTCAGAAAGAAGTAATTACGTGTTTCGGTGGTGCTTTTTTAATAATGTTTATGATTGGTATATATTTTGTTTATGTTCCTTGGAACATTGATCGTTTAGATATAACCGAATCTGAACTAGGTATATCAATTTGTGCTTTTGGGTTTGCTAACCTATTTGCCAATCAACTAGGAGCTAGAGTTATTGTTCCAAAAATAGGAACAACAAATACAATAATATTGGGAATATTTATTTTCTCGTATTTGCCTCTTGCTATAGCTAGTGCTCCTAATTATTTTTATTTTACTCTTTTTTTTATACCAATTGGTATTGGTGCGGGTTTTATTTTTCCTATAATTAATTCTCAGATAGCTATTATTGAACAGAAAACAGGTAGAGTTTTACTTCCAATGACTCAGGCTTTTTTTTCTGCTGGATCATTATTTGGTGCACTTGCAGCAGGTATTTTTATGAATTTAATACCTGATCCTAGAATTACATTCATAATTGTAGGAAGCTTATTTCTTTTATACTCTACTATGTTTTATTTTTTTGGTTTTAAAAAGAAATTAGAAGGGAATGAAAAAATAGAAAAATTTAAATTGCCACAGAATAATATTCTAATTTATGGTTTTTTATTAATGATGAACTTTGCAACTATAGGAATTATTATAGATTGGTCACCAGTATGGCTTACAAAAGATTTAGGAGCACCATTATTTCTTGGAGGGTTAGTAATAATGTTTTTTAATGGTGGTGAAATAATCGCAAGAGTTTCAGGAAGTAATTTAATCAATAGATATGGTGAAATAGTTATTGGATGTTATTTTAGTATAATCGCTTGTATAATTTTATTTATCTCAATATTCACCATGAACTTATATATAATTTTAAGTGGAATAATAATCTTTGGGTTTGGAACGGCAAATTTTATTGCTATTGTGTTAAGACAAGCAATTAGTGAAACAAATGAATCAATTAGTCTTACAATATCAAATTTATTAACTTTAGGTTTTGGTGGTTTTATATTTGGACCAGTTATAGTTGGTTATTTGGCAGAATTTATGGGCTTAACATTTAACATGTACTTACTTTCTTTTATTTGGGCTTTTAATGGATTAGCGTTGTATTATCTAATTAATAAAAACAGTTTAAAAAATAATTAAATCTTATATTTTATGTTTCTAGAGTATCAATTGAGCCGCAGTAACTCAGGGGTAGAGTAACTCATTGGTAATGAGTAAGCCGGCAGTTCGAATCTGCCCTGTGGCACCATTTAAATGAAATATATATTTTTATTTTTATTAATTTTTACAAATTTTGAAATAATGGCAAAAAAAATCTCAGAACTTAATTGGCAAAAAAGACTACTGATCGTATCTTATGAAAATAAAGAGGATGAATTACTTATTCAAACTAAAAAATTCATAATAAGTAATAAATGTAAAATTAATGATAGAAAATTAGAGATTATTTATTTTGAAAAATTTTTAAATAAGAAATTTGATACTCCAAAATTTATTAAAGGTAAAAAAGGTATTTGGCTAATAGGTTATGATGGGGAAATTAAAAATTTTAGCTCTGATGATAAAATATTGTTAAGACTTTTTGAAATTATTGATTCTATGCCAATGAGAAAACAAGAAATGGAAAGTGATAAATGTTAATTATTTTTTTGTGTCAATATTTTGATAAATAGCAGTTTCTATTTCATTATATGTTTTGAGGGAAATCTCATTTAAGTAAGGTAGCATTTGCATGAATATTGCACATCCAATTTTATTTTCAAAATCTATCCAAAAAAAACTATTAAAAATTCCTGTCCAAAATATACTACCTTTTGGACGACCTTCATTTGTTTTTTGATTATTAATCATAAAACCATATCCAAATTTCTTTTCAATATTATCGTCGTAGTCTAAAGAAGCGGATAACTCAGCATCAACTGAAGGCATTCTTTTAACTTCTAATGATCCTATTTGATTACTTTTCATCAAATTTATTGATTTTTGAGAAATAATTTCATTTTGTTCTTTTAGAAATAATCTCATAAATTTAGCATAGTCTCGAGTTGTTGACAGTAATCCTCCACCCCCTGCATGAAAAGTTTTATTTATTTTATTTTCTTGCTCATCAGCTCTTTCTTGATCAATTTTAATTTGATCTTGAGAGTAATTATATACATATGCAAGATCTTTAAATTTTGTATCATCTAAATGAAAAGTGGTATTATTCATACCTAGTTTATTGAATAAATTTTCTTTCATATATTCATTTAATTTTTTGTTCGAAATTTTTTCAATTATATAACCTAATATATCTATTCCAATGCCGTAATTCCATCTTTCTCCAGGTTCAAATAAAATAGGAGCATCTAGAAAATCTGCTCCATCGTCTTTTAAATCTTGTAATAATTTATTATCAACTAAGTATTTAATTTCAGGATTTAAGAACTGATATCCATAACCTGAGGTATGATTTAATAAGTGCTTAATTTTTATATTTGATTTAGGTTTTATGTAATTAATTTTGTTATCTGTTTTTTTGATGATTTTTACATCAGAGAATCGCTTATCAATGTCTTGTAAATTTGTTTCTAAACTAATTAAATTCTGCTCAATTAATTGGAAAATACATAGCGATGTAATAGGCTTCGTCATAGATGCAATTCTAACAATTGATAATTCATCAAAAGGAGTTTTATTTTTAGAGTTTTTAAAACCTAAATAGTTTTCATATAAATTCTGATCTTTATTTGTAATAATTACAGATAATGATGGAATTTTATATTTTTCAAAAATATTTTGAATTTTTTCACTTAGTATTTTTGAATGCATCTAATTTAATACCTACACAATCTAATAATTATATTTAAAATTTTAATAATTTAATTACAATTTTCTTATATTATTAATTATCATTATTAAACTAAGAAAACTAACTAGAGAAAAAATTATTGCATTTATTATAATTACTTGAATACTTGTTTCTCCAGGGCTGTCTGTAAGGACATATCTCCAAAAATTTAATGAAGCAAGAAGTTGTAAGATAAAAATTGAAAAAATAAATGGTAACTGCTTTTCTATTCCTTTAAAAAAAATAAAAATAAAACCAATAACAAAAGTTAAAAAAATTATTCCTAATACTTCTGATAATCCAGCCACAGCGTGATTAAAAAAACCTAGATTATTTAAAGCAAATTCATCAGTAAAAATTAATAATTGAATTGAATAATAACTAAAAAATAATAAGTTTATTAGAATAATGGAAATATCTATTATTTTCTTCATAACTGTGTATCATATAATTGTAAGAATTTATCAATATGGAAATTACATTATACTATTTCAAAATACCTTTTTGGAGAGCTGAGGTTACAAGACTAGCTCTTTTTATTGGTGATATTCCTTTCAAAGATTATCGTTTTGAAAGTCGAGATACAGATTTGTTAAAAAAAGATGGAAAACTACCCAACGGACTAATAGCGCCATTTAAGCAGTTACCAGTTTTAGATGTTGATGGTAAAATCTTTGCGCAAACTGGAGCTATTGCAAGATTTTGTGGAAAATTATCTGGTCTATATCCTAAGAATAATGATCTTGAAGCTGCTCAAATTGATCAAATTATAGAAGCTGCACAAGATATCAATTATCTTGTAACTCTTTCTGGCAGAGATAAGGAAAAAGATCGATTAGAATTAGCAAGAAAAATATTAGCAACTAAACATCTACCAAAATGGTTTCAATTTTTAGAAAATTTACTTGAAAAAAATCAAGAATCTAATTTTTTTATTGGAAAAAAAATATCTATTGCTGATTTAGCTATTTGGAGATTACTTGGTTGGTTAAGCTCTGGCCTTTTAGATGGTGTACCAACAAATATTCTAGAACCATACAAAAAAATAAAAGTATTGAGAGAAGAAGTTTATAAGCATCCAAAAGTTAACGAATGGATGCTTAAAACATATGGAAAAATTATTTAATTACTTCTTATGTAGCCTTATAAGTCCCAGAAGCTGCGGCTGCTTTTTTAATAGTACCAATCATATCAAAATTAGTATCTAGAATAAGTAATTCTTTTAACATTCCTGATTGTAAAGTTGTGATTTTCATTGCAAGCATAGATTCATATTCGCCTTCTGTGATAGCAATAATGTCATAATCACCTCTTACAAATTCTAAACTAAGTAATTTTGCACCTGCTCTTTCTACTGCACTACCTACAATAGCTGCTCTATCTTGATCTGGATTACTCATATACCCTTTTACGTATTCAGGACTTAATTTTCCAATTATATAAAATTTATTCATATTACTCCTTTTATTTTGGTGGTATTTGTTTCTAAAATTTATAAATAAACTAGATAACAAAAAAATTAATTAAATATGACAGCTTTAAGTGTAAATGTGAATAAATTTGCCCTCGTTAGAAATGCGAGAGGTGCAGATCTTCCAAATTTAGTAGACTTAAGCAGTAAGTGTTTAACATACGGAGCAGATGGAATTACAGTTCATCCACGACCTGACGAAAGACATGCGAAATTTTCTGATTTAGAACTATTAAAAAATTTAATATCAAATTTTGAAAATAAAGAATTCAATATTGAAGGTTATCCATCTGATTTTTTTATAAATAAAATCATAAAAGTTAAACCAGATCAAGTTACATTAGTACCAGATCCTCCTGGAGCTTTAACTTCTTCTTTTGGCTGGGATTGTCAGGAGAATAAAAATTTTCTACATGATACAGTAAGTGAATTTCAACAAAATAAAATTAGAGTATCAATATTTATTAACCCTTCAATTAAGGGACTAGAAAATTTAGAAATAATAAATTCGGATCGTGTTGAACTTTATACCTATGACTTTGCACATATTTTTAAAGAAAATAGTGATAAATCAATTAAATCTTATATAGATGTATCAAATTTCCTTCGAAAAGAATTTCCAAAAATTGAATTAAATGCTGGCCATGATTTGAATTTGGATAATTTACAATTTTTTTTAGATAATATTAAAGATATTAAAGAAGTATCTATAGGTCACGCACTTATATGTGATACTTTTGAATTTGGTTTAGAAGAGACAATAAAAAAATATTTATCCTTAACAAAAAATTAAATGACTTTTATTTTTTGGCTTCAGTTTGCCTCCGTTTGTATTGCTGGGGCAATGTCACCTGGACCTAGTCTAGCATTAATTATCAGAAACAGTGTTAAAATAAATAGATTTGCTGGTCTGATGACTTCTATTGGTCATGGATTAGGTATGGGTTTATACGCAGTCTTTGCCGTAACTGGACTTATAATTATTTTAACCACAAATGAATTTATATTTCAAATCATACAAATCATAGGAATTCTATTTTTATTATTTATAGGGATTCAGTTTTTATTTCAAAAAGATCAAGAAATTGAAAATATAAATGATCAAAAAAATTTCAATTCTTTCCTACAAGGTTTTTCAATAGCAATTTTTAATCCTAAAATTCTTATATGGTTTTCAGCTGTATTTTCGCAATTTGTTAAAATAGATGCTACACTTTTTTCTCATTCAGTACTTGTTATTACTGCATCGTTTATAGATGGTATTTGGTACATTATAGTTTCAATTATTGTGACAAGTTATGGAATGGGTGATTTTTTTCATAGAAGAAAAAATATTATTCAAAAAATATCAGGAATAGTCTTAGTCTTAATTGGTATTTTTTTAATTATGGATTTCTTCCAAAACCCTTAGTATATTTTTTCCCATAATTTTCTCAATTTCTGAATTTTTATATCCCCTATTCTCTAAACTTTCTTGAATTATCATGTGGTCTAAACAATCATTCCACTTATTTGGCAAACAATCAAGTCCGTCGTAATCACTACCAATACCAACATAATCAATACCAATTTTATTAATCACATACTCAATATGATCGACAAAGATTTCTATACTTGGACATATATCAGCTAATTTTTTTTGAAGAAAATGTTGTTTTGCAATCCATTGAGATATTTTATTTGAATACTTTCTTTCTATTGAGTTTAAATCATCGGAATATTTTTTTCTTTCTTTATTTTCTCTTTCTTTAAATGATTTATCGATAAAAAAAGGATAAGGGTTTAATCCTATCAAGCCTTTTGATTTTTTTATTTCTTCAATTTGATCGTCTTTTAAATTTCGAAAATGTGGGCATAAATTATAAACACTAGAATGTGAAGCAATAATAGGTTTAGAACTGATTTTGGCAATATCCCAAAAACTTTTTTCTCCAATATGTGAAACATCAATTAAAACTTTGTTTTCTTGACATACATTAATTACTTCTTTTCCAAATTCATTTAAACCATGACTCTTAAGATTAGATGAATTATATGTTTCATCATAATTGGATGATACCCATTCCAAAGAATGATTCCAAGTTGGACCAAAATATAAAAGACCTTTTTCAATAAAGTGAAAAAGGTTATTAATATTATTTTCTATTCCCTCTCCACCTTCCATTGCAATTGGAAGCATTAACTTATTATCAATTATACCGTCACTGATATCTGAGAATTTCTTAGGTATAACTATTTTTTGGTTTGATGAAATTTTTTCTATTTCATCATACATTTTGTTGGCTCTTTCAAAGAATTTTGGGTCAGAAGATTTACTTGAGACCCAAATAATTAAAATTTCTAAGTCAATTTTAGATTCTAATAAACGTGGTATGTCGGTGTGACCATGTGGTGTAAACTTGGTTACATCTTCGCCTTCAATAACTCTTTGCACAAGATCATTATGCAAATCTGCAACAAACATTTAGTTATTTAATAATTTCCATTTTTATTATTTTATCAGGGTCAGCAGGTGGTTCACCTCTAGTAATGTTATCAACATACTCCATACCTTCTGTTACTTGACCCCAAACACTATATTGTCCATCTAAAAACGAACAATCATTGAAACATATGAAGAATTGACTATTAGCACTATTAGGGTTCTGAGCTCTTGCCATAGATAAAGTACCTCTACCATGATTTTCAGAAGAAAATTCTGCCTCAATATTGGAGAGGCTTGATCCACCTGTGCCTGCTCTTGATAAATTAAAATTATCTTTACTAGAATTTCCAAACTCTACATCTCCGGTTTGAGCCATAAATCCATCAATTACTCTATGGAAAACAACTCCATCATATTGACCTTCTTCTATAAGTTGCTTGATTTGTTTTACATGTTTTGGTGCAATATTAGGTTTTGTCTCTATCACAACAACTCCATCTTTCAGTGTCATATGAATAATATCTTTTTTTTCATCAGCCATAGCAATCCCCCCTTTTAAAAATATTGAGAATAAGAAGATGAAAATAAATAGTTTTTGAAATTTAATCATCTTTGTTTTCTTTACCTTCACTCAAATTGTTTTATATAGTATTTAATGCACATCTTTGAAGAGAATATCAAGAAATTAGATTTAAAAATCCCTGATTTACCATCACCGCTCGCAAATTATGTACCTTATAAAGTTTCTGATAATACTGTTTATGTATCTGGTCAAGGTCCAGTGATAGATGGTAAAATTATATATAGTGGAAAAGTAGGTAATGAAATTTCTCAAGAAGAAGGAGTAAAAGCAGCTGAACTTTGCTGCATTAACATTATTGCTGCACTTAAATCTTCCATAAATGGTGATTGGAATAGATTAGATACTTTTTTAAAGCTTGGTGGTTTTGTAAATTGTGATAATGAATTTAATGATCAACCCAAGATTATTAATGGGGCATCTGATTTATTAGTAAATATTTTTGGTGATAAAGGAAGGCACTCTCGTTTTGCAGTTGGCTCAAATGCATTACCTCTAAATATTTCAGTTGAAATAGACGCTATAATTAAAATTAAGTAGAATATTTAAAATGAGTAAATATTTTTTTTGCTCTTCTCTAAGTGAAATTAATAAATCAGAATGGAATGAATGTGTTGGTGATGATCATCCTTTTTTACAATATGAATTTCTCTACGCACTAGAAAAAAGTAAAAGCGCAAATACTAAATCAGGATGGCAATCCTATCACTTTATTGAAAGAGAAAATGATAAAATTATTTCTTTGTGCCCACTTTATATAAAAAACCATTCGTTTGGTGAATATATTTTTGATCATTCTTGGGCAGATGCGTATCATCGATATGGAATTAGTTATTATCCAAAACTTCAATCAGCCATTCCTTTCACACCAGTAACAGGGGATAGAATTGTCTTAAATAGATGTGTCAAAAATAAAAAGAAAAAGAAAGTTGAAGTAATCAATAATATTATAGAAGAAGCAAAAAAAATTAATGTTTCTTCGCTACACTTTAATTTTGTTAATGATGTTTCTAATTGGCATGATGTTGATAACATCATGATTAGATCAGGTATTCAATTTCATTGGCATAATAATGAATATAAAAAATTTGATGATTTTTTAAATGACTTATCTTCAAGAAAAAGAAAAATTATTAGACGTGAAAGACAATGCATTGAAAAAAATAACCTCAATGTAAAATTGCTTAATGGAGAAGACATTAAAGAAGAGCATATTAAGTTTTTTTATGAATGTTATTTAGATACTACAGGTAGAAAGTGGGGATCCACATATTTAACAAAAGATTTTTTCTTTGAAATATTAAATAATTTTAAAGATAAAATATTACTTATTATGGCTTTTCAAGAAGAAAAAATGGTTGCATCAGCAATTAATTTTATAAGCAGAACTCATCTTTATGGACGTTTATGGGGATCAAAATACGAAGTACCATTTTTACATTTTGAACTCTGTTACTATCAAGCAATAGAATACGCTATCAAAAATAATATTAAGATTGTAGAAGCTGGAGCACAAGGTGAACACAAATTACAAAGAGGTTATGTTCCCACTAAAACTTGGAGCACCCATTGGATCAGAGATCAAGAATTCAGTAAAGCAATTCAAAATTTTCTAGACAATGAAGGTCAGCTAATTGACAATCAGAAAGAAAAACTAGACGATTTTCTTCCCTTCAAAAACTAGGCTAATTCTTTTTTAACCTCTTGCTTATTTGAAAATTCAAAGGCAATTTTTTTATCCTTGCATGTTATTTCAACATGACCACCCTTTGCTAATTTCCCAAAAATTAATTCCTCAGCCATTGGTTTTTTTACTTTTTCTTGTATTACTCTTCCTAACTCTCTAGCTCCATAGACTTCATCATAGCCATCTTCAGCAAGTAATTCTTTTGCCTCTTTATTAATTGACAAAGAAACACCTTTATCTTCAAGTTGTGCTTCAATTTCTATAATAAATTTATCAACGATAGACAGGACAATATTTTTTGATAAATGATTAAAGTGAATAATGGAATCAATACGATTTCTAAATTCAGGGGAAAAGATTCTATTAATCGCATCGCTGCTATCATCATTCGATCTTTTTGCATTAAAACCTATTTTATTTTTAGAAACATCTATCGCACCAGCATTTGTTGTCATAATTAATATAACATTTCTAAAATCAATTGTTTTACCGTTATGATCAGTTAATTTTCCGTAATCCATTACTTGTAAGAGTATATTAAAAAGATCATAGTGTGCTTTTTCAATTTCATCTAAAAGTAAAACACAGTGAGGATTTTGATCCACACCATCAGTTAATAATCCACCTTGATCAAAGCCAACATAGCCTGGAGGAGCTCCAATAAGTCTACTTACTGTGTGTCTCTCCATGTATTCTGACATGTCAAATCTTAGAAGCTTAATACCCAGTGTATTACTTAATTGTTTTGCTACTTCGGTTTTACCTACACCAGTTGGCCCTGAAAACAAATATGAACCAATAGGTTTTCCATCTTCTCTCAAACCAGCTCTAGCTAGCTTAATTGATGATGATAATTCTTCAATAGCTTTATCTTGACCAAAAACAAAATTTTTCAGATCTCTTTCTAAATTTTTTAGACTGTTTTTATCACTTTGATTTACAGATTTCGTTGGTATTCTTGCCATCAAAGCAACAACTGCTTCTATATCTTTTGAAAGAATAATTTTTTTTCTCTTTTCTTCAGGTAATAAGTATTGCGAAGCTCCTGCCTCATCTATAACATCAATAGCCTTATCAGGAAGTTTTCTATCTCCAATATACTTATTAGATAATTCGACTGCGCTAATTATTGCTTCAGGTGAGTACTTAATATTGTGATGTTCTTCATAATAAGTTTTAAGACCTTCTAAAATTTTTATAGTTTCGTCTTTAGTTGGTTCCTTGACGTCTATTTTTTGAAATCTTCTTACCAATGCCCTATCTTTTTCAAAATAGTTTTTAAATTCTTTATACGTTGTAGACCCTATACATTTTAATGAACCATTACCTAAAGATGGTTTAAGTAAATTACTTGCATCCATAGAACCTCCACTCGTTGCTCCAGCACCAATAACAGTGTGTATTTCATCAATAAACAAAACAGCTTTTTCTTTTTTTTGTAATTCTTTTAAGACAGCTTTTAATCTTTCTTCAAAATCTCCTCTGTATCTTGTGCCAGCCAATAAAGCCCCCATGTCTAATGAATAAATTACTGCATCTTCCATAATTTTAGGAACATTTTTATCGGTAATTCTTTTTGCTAAGCCTTCAGCTATTGCTGTTTTTCCAACACCTGGATCCCCTACATATAAGGGATTATTTTTTTGTCTTCTGCATAAAATTTGAATAGTTCTATCTAGTTCTTTACTCCTACCTATAAGTTTATCTATTTTTCCATTTTTAGATTTCTCATTTAAATTAATACAGAATTGCCCTAGTGCGCTTTTAGCATTTTTTTGTTCATTATTTTCTGAACCTTGATCGTTAGCAAGATCTTCATTATCAAAACTTTCATCCGCTTTTGAAATGCCATGTGAAATATACTGAACTGCATCTAGTCTACTCATATTCTGTTGGTGAAGAAAATATACTGCATGACTTTCTTTTTCAGAAAATAAAGCAACGATCATGTTAGCTCCTGTCACAGCTTCTCTTCCACTTGACTGAACATGTATTGCTGCTCTTTGTAAAACTCTTTGAAAGCCGTTTGTTAATTTTGGCTCTCCGGTAAAATTATCCTTAAGACTTTCTAAATCGTTGATAATAAATTTTTCTACACTTTCCTTCAGATTATCAATGTCAACAGCACATGCTTTTAATACACTGATTGCGTCTTTATCTTCAAGAAGAGATAAGAGTAAATGTTCTAGAGTAACATACTCATGCTTGTATGTTGTTGCTAGTTGGTAAGCTTCTCTTAAAGTTTTTTCTAAATTTTGTGATAACATTAACTTTTCTCCATTGTGCATTGTAAGGGATGTTCATTTTTTTTAGCCATATCCATAACAGATTTACATTTAGATTCTGCAACTTCATATGTAAAAGTGCCACAAACACCGACACCATTTTTATGAACATGAAGCATAATTTGCGTTGCCTCTTCTTGTTTTTTATTAAATATTTTTTCCAAAACCATTACAACAAATTCCATTGGTGTATAATCATCATTTAATAATAAAACATTATACATTGAGGGTTTTTTTGTCTTAGGCTTAGTGTCTAATAGAACGCCCCTTTGAAAATCTTGATTATTATTGTCATTATTTTGATCTTCATTTGCCATAGTTAATAAATAATATGTTTTAAAATATTTTAAAGTATTTTTGTGTTTGAAAACATCGAAAATCATATGTTAATCAAAAAAAAATGAAAAAAAATTTATTTTTAATCATATTTTTAAATAGTATTTTTATACTAAGTTTTTCTTCAAATCTAATTGCTAAAAAAGCTGCAATAGTCATAGATTTTGACACTGAGGAAGTCTTATTCGAGATTAATGCTGATACAAAAAACTATCCTGCATCCCTAACTAAGATTATGACTCTCTACATAGTATTTGATTATATCAAAAAAGGAAAACTAACTTATGATAGTCAATTAAGTGTTTCAAGTGTTGCTGCATCAAGGTCACCCAGTAAATTATACTTAGAGACAGGTTCGAGCATTAAAGTGAAAGACGCAGTCAATGCATTAATAATTAAATCAGCAAATGATGTAGCTACTGTCGTTGCAGAAAATATATCAGGAACTGAAAAAGAATTTGCAATACTAATGACTGGTTATGCAAAAAATTTAGGTATGAACAACACAACATTTAAAAATGCATCAGGTCTTCCTAATAGAGCACAGTTAACAACTGCCAGAGATATTGCAAAACTTTCACATGCTTTGATTTCAAATTTTCCAGATGAGTATAAGTTATTTAATCAAACAAAATTTTCTTACAAAGGTAAAACTTATAAGACACATAATAAATTAATGTTAAGCTATGAAGGCGCCGATGGAATTAAGACGGGTTATATAAAAGCTTCTGGTTTTCAATTAGCTTTTTCAGCAGTGAGAGATGACAAAAGACTGATAGGAATTCTTTTTGGTGGAGATACTGGTAATCAAAGAAATAAATCACTTAAAATTATCATGGATAAAGAATTTGCTGAATTAAATATTACTTCAATTGTTAACGAGAAAAAAATAGTTAAACAGGAATCAAAAGAAATTGAAACAGATAGTTACTCAATAGTTGTAGGAACATTTAAATATAGAAATAATGCTGAAAAACAAATTAAATTAATTAAAAATAAATATCCAGTATCAACTAGAGATAAAACATCAAACGTAGTTCTAATAAAAGTTAGTGGTAAACAACTTTATGAATCTAGATTTGAAAATTTTTCAAAAAAAGAAGCTTATGATGCCTGTAAAAGATTGGAAAAATATAACCGCGATTGTTTTGTTAGATCGTAAATTTATAATTTACACCACTAAGTGACAACTGATTTTCGATTATTCCGATTAAAGATTTTAGGCCTTCTTGAGTTATAGACTCTGCTCGACAAGTTAATTGATTTTGAGTGTTGCTTGCTCGCATTAAAAACCAACCTTCATCATTTTCAACTCGTATGCCATCTATGTCAATTATTTTAACTTCTGATTTTTGTATTCTCTGTTTAATTTCGTCAATTATTAAAAATTTTTTTGTTTCATCAACATCAAACCTTGTTTCTGGAGTCGAGAAAGTTTTTGGGTAAACATTAATTAATTCACTCAATGAATTTTCTTGGCTGCATAATATCCTTAATAGACGTAAAGCAACATACATAGCATCATCGTAACCAAAAAAATCATCTGCATAACAAACATGACCGCTCATTTCTCCTGATAATGGAGATTCAAGTTCCTTCATTTTTTCTTTTATTGGGGAGTGGCCAGTTTTAGACATAATAGGATCACAACCAAGTTTTTTTGCTTCATCAAAAAATACTTTACTACATTTTACGTCCATAATGATTTTTGGGTTTTTATATAAATTTGCAATTTCACTACAAAGTAAAAGCATATATTGATCAGCCCAAATCAAAGTACCTAAATTATCAACTACTCCCAATCGATCACCATCTCCATCAAAAGCAAGCCCAACATCGCAATTTTTTTCTTTAACTATACTTATTAATTGTTCCATATTTTTTGGAACAGTAGGATCTGGGTGATGATTGGGAAAATTACCATCAACTTTATCATTAATTAATATATTTTCTGAATTATTAAGATTTTTTATTACTTCTTTAATTACTGCGCCCATAGCCCCATTACCTATATCCCAGGCTATTTTTATTTTTTTATTTAGATTGATGTTTTTTAATAATCGATCAACATAATTTTGTTTAATATCTTTATGTATGATCTCACCCTCTATTGATTCTAATTTTTTTTGATCAATTAATTTTTGCAAACTAAGAATATCATGAGCATAAAAAGAATGTTTATTAAGAACCATTTTAAAGCCATTATATTCTGAAGGGTTATGAGAGCCTGTCACCATTATAACTGCATCCGCTTTAAGATGGTAATGAGCAAAGTAGGTCATTGGAGTTGGCCCCATACCAATATTTATAACTTTTGCTCCAGAATCCTTTAACCCTTCGCAAAGTGCTTGGTGTAAATCTGGTGATGTTAATCTTCCATCATAACCAGTGGCAATTATGTTAGATTTTAATCTATTTAAAACAGTATATCCAAATGTTCGACCAATTGTATAAGCTGTATTTTTATTAATATTGTCTCCAACTATTCCCCTGATATCATACTCTCTTAGTACCTCTTTATCAAAATTTTCAATATTCAATTTATTTACCAGTGCCATAATATTCAAATCCTAATTTTTTTAAATCTTCTGGGATGTAAATATTTCTTAAATCAAAAATTATTTTTTCTTTTAGTATTTTTGATATTTTATTAAAATTTAATGCCCTGAATTCATTCCATTCTGTTCCAATGATAATTGCTGATGCTCCTTCACATGCTTCATAAGCAGAACTAAAAAAAAATAAATTTGAATTTTCATTTTTTGCATTTTTCATTGCTTCAGGATCATAGCATTGAAGTTTATAGCCTTTTTCAAATAATTTTGATGCAATTTTAATAGATGTAGAGTCTCTTACATCGTCAGTATTAGGTTTGAAGCTTAAGCCAAGAAAACAAATGGTAGAATTTTTTTTTATATTAGAGATAATTTTATCTGAAATTTTTTTTATACGCTCTTGATTAGATTTATTAACTGCATTAATAATTAATAGTTCAACATTTTTCTTTTTAGCAGTTGATGAAAAAGCTTTTACATCTTTGGGAAAGCAAGAACCACCAAAACCAGGGCCCGCATTTAAAAATTTAGATCCTATCCTTTTATCTATACCCATTGCGTGAGCAACTTGCTGAACATCTGCACCAACAACTTCACATAAATCAGCAACTTCATTTATAAAAGCTATTTTTGTTGCGAGAAAACTATTTGATGCATATTTAATAATTTCTGATGTTTCAATTGAAGTAGATACTATAGGGGTCTCTTTGAGAAACAGAGGTCTATATAGGTTCTTCATTATAGTTTCAGATTTTTTATTTTCTGTTCCAATAACTACTCTATCTGGCCTAATAAAATCATCAATTGCAGAGCCCTCACGAAGGAATTCTGGGTTTGATACAACATCAAAAAGTTTTTCATCAACTTTGTTTGAAATAATTTTTTTTACTTCTCTTGTCGTTCCAACTGGAACAGTTGATTTGGTTACAACTAAACAATATTTATTTATATTTTCTGCAATTTCTTCTGCGACTTGCCAAACAAAACTTAAATCAGCCTCATCTTCTAATCTTCTTGTAGGAGTTCCAACAGTAATAAAAACAATATCAGAATTATTTAAGTTATTTTGTAGAGTGTAATCAAAAGATATCAATTTGGTTTTATTGATATGCTTATCTAAAAGTTCATCCATTCCAGGCTCATAAAATGGGCACTTACCAGATTTAAGTTTTTCAAGTCGCTTCGAATCTTTATCGATACATTTTACGGAATAACCAAACTCTGCAAAACATACGCCTGTAACTAACCCGACATAACCTGTTCCAACTATTGTAAGATTCATTATCTTAAAATTTTTTCCAATTTTTGCTAAATAAACTAATTATTACTCATTTGTTATAAATTATTAATAGGAAATAACTGGAAAATTATTAATTTTTTATTAATTATAAACAAATTATGTCAAATAATAAAAAAATACAGACTGGTATTAATAGTATTTCCAGTGAGTGGTTTAGAGCCAATATAGACCGAAAAACATTAAAAAATCTCTCCAAAAGAACTAATTATGAAGGATGGAAACATTTAATAATTTTTGCCTTATCTTTGTCTGCTTTAGGTTTTCTATCAGTTTATTTTTGGCAAACATGGTGGTTCATACCTTTTTATCTCACATATTGTATGTTTTGGGGTGGAGCAGATGCTATTTGGCATGAGTGTGGCCATAGAACAGCTTTCAAAACACGAAAATTAAACGATTTTTTCTATCATATTGCAAGTTTCATGAATAATTTCGAACCTGTTCGTTGGAGATGGAGTCATTCTCTTCATCATAGTTATACAGCTTCAGTTGATCCACATGACTATGAAGCTGATGGAAGTATTTTTTCTAAACATACCCTATTAAGCTTTTTAATAAACTTTATTCCTGGAATTGGTTTTTTTACTATTCATAAATCTCTTTATGTTGAGATAATATTGCATGCTTTTGGAGTAAAAACAGATGTAATGAAAGATTGTATTCCTGAAGATCAAACAAGTAAATGCATTAATAGTTCTAGAATTTTTATCTTACTTTGGGTTTGTATAATCATTTCTTCAATTTACTTTGCTTCCTTACTTCCAATTTTATTATTTTTAGTGCCAAAATTTTTCTCAACTTTTAATGGCATATGGGGGTTAACTCAGCATATGGGCCTTCAAGAAAATACCAAAGATCATCGGCTGTCTACAAGATCTGTTAGATTAAATCCTATTTTTAGTTTTATATATTGGAAGATGGAGTATCATATTGAACACCATATGTTTCCAATGGTTCCATCATATAATCTTCCAAAATTGTATGAGGTAATAAAAGAACAATTACCAGAACCACAGACATTATTTTCAGCTTATAAAGAAATTATACCAGCTGTTATTAAGAAATCTAAAAATCCTGATTACTTTATTCCTGTTAAAGTTCCTAATAACTAAACTGTACTTGACACATCTTTAACTTTAGTTTTATTTATAAGATTATATGGAGTTGAGAAATTTTATTGATGGTAAATTCATTAATTCATTATCTAAAAAAAATATTGCAGTTTTAAATCCTGCAAACCAAAAAATTGTAGGTAATATTGATGAAGCTTTAGATGAAGAAATAGATTTAGCATTTCAAGCAGCAAAAAGAGCTTTCGATAAAAGAATTTTATTGGATATGGATGCTAAAGATAAATCTAATATGATGAGAGCGATTGCTCAAAAATTAAGAGAGAGAAAAGATGAAGGTGGAAAACTCCTTAGTCAAGAAAATGGAAAAACAATTAAACAATGTGTAGATGAGTTTAAAGGAGCAGCAGATACTTTTGATTTTTATGCAGGATTAACTGATAAAATAGAACATAAATTAATACCCTCTGGTCTTGATACTTTAAACTATGTAGTTCTTGAACCTTTCGGAGTAGCGCTGCAAATTGTTCCTTGGAATTATCCTGTCTCTATATTTTCAGGGATGGTTGCACAAAACTGGATTGTAGGGAATACTATAGTAATAAAACCTCCTGAACTATGCCCTATTTCTTCAAATTTTTATGGACAAATATTTGAAGATGTTGGTGTTCCAAAAGGAATTATAAATATTGTCCATGGTTATGGAGAAACAACTGGACGTAAATTGGTGCAGCACCCAGGAAGTGATTACATTGTTTTTACCGGCTCACCGGAGGTTGCTTCAGAAATTCTTAAAGAAACAGCAGACAGAATTATACCTACACATTTTGAGCTAGGCGGTAAATCTGCAGCTATAATTTATCCTGATGCTGATATAGACAAAGCTGTAGATAGTACAGTCAAAGGAATCTTTAAACCTAATGCTGGTCAAATATGCGTTGCAATGTCTAGGGTTATTATTCACCCAAAAATAAAAGATGAGTATATGACAAAGCTAGTTGCAAAAACGCAAAAATTAAAAATAGGTGCAGGTGATGAGGAAGGAACGGATGTAACACCTTTAATATCGACTGATCAATTACAAAGAGTCTCAAATTATGTAAAATCTGGTATACAATCTGGTGCTACCTTAACCATAGGCGGAGATAAAGCTAAAAGAGATGATGGTAATTTCTATGAACCAACTATTTTCGATAATGTCAAAGTTGATGCTACGATTGCTCAAGAAGAAATATTTGGTCCTGTTACTTCAATATTTGATTTTGAAGATGAAGAAGAAGCAATAAATATAGCTAATTCAACAAAATATGGTCTTGCTTCGGGAGTGTTTACCTCAGATGACCAAAAAGCAAAATGGACTGCTGATAGAATTCAGGCTGGAATAATTTGGCAAAATGATTGGTTTGTAGATGGTAATAATCTTCCTGGAGGAGGATATAAAAGGTCAGGTTATGGAAGAGATGGTGGGGTTGATGGCGTTTATAGTCATGGACAAACAAAGCGAATAAGTAGAAGACTCTACTAGTTGACATTTACAAGTAATTTTAGTTTAACTTTATTATTATTATTTAATATTACTTTTAAAAATAAATCCGTGGGAGGAAATATGAAAATTATTAAATTACTTCTTATTACTTTATTTCTTTTTCCAGTTTCTATGCAAGCTTATGCTGCTCCAACTGGACAAGACCTAGGTGATAAATGGTGCTCAGATGTAAAAATGCATTTTTATGCTGGTGGTCCTGAAGCAGGTGGTTTTGCTGGTATAGTTGCAGCAGGGGCAATGAATGCAATTAGAGACACTGGTGCAGATGCAGAAATTATTTATTCAGAATGGGATTTTGAAAAAATGGTTCGTCAACTTAGAGAGTCCGTTGGTCTTGGTGTTGACGCTATTGCAATGATGGGACATCCAGGAGATGAAGCACTTATGCCTTTAGCGAGACAAGCTGCTGATAATGGTATTTTGATGACATATCAAAACGTTGATCCATCAGGTGTAAGAGCAAAATACGGTGGCGGATACGTTGGTGCAAATTTAGCAACTCAAGGTAAAGCTCTTGCAAGAGAAGCAATTAGACAATTTGGTTTTGAAGCAGGAGATCACGCCATAGTAATGGTTCCCCTTGGTGACTATGCTAGAGCTCAAAGAGAAGATGGTGCAAGAATCGTATTTGAAGAGCATGGTATGACAGTTACTGTTCTTGATGGTGATCCTAAATATGCCTCAGACCCTAATATGACTATTCCAATTTTTTCAGCAGCTCTTAATGCAAATCCAGAAACAAAAGTTATTGTTCACTCTGGAAGTGATATTATGAATGTTGCTGAGGGTATTGCTAAAGCTGCAGGTTATGGGCCTGGTGAATTACTTCAAATTGGTTTTGATACTAGTCCACAAATAATGTCAGCTTTTGAAAAAGGATATGTTCATCTAACTTCAGATCAACAACCTTTCCTTCAAGGTTATCTTCCAGTTCTATCACTTTGCCAAACAGCTGTACTTGGTACTGGTGCGATAAACCAAGATACTGGAGCAGGATTTGTTGATACAAATAATTATCAAGCTGTTAAAGCTTTAGCTGATGCAGGTTTAAGATAATCTTCTTACTTTGCTAACCCATTTAAAAAATGGGTTAGCGATAAATAATTTATGGAAAACATCATTGAATTAAATAAAGTTACAAAAAGATTTGGAGGCATTACGGCTTTAAACAAAGCTTCTTTAAAAGTTACTCGAGGTGAAGTTGTCGGTTTAATTGGAGATAACGGAGCAGGTAAATCAACATTAATTAAAACATTAGTGGGTGTGTATAGCCCGGATGAAGGAGAAATTTTTATAAGAGGCGATAAAATTACTAATTGGAATGCATTAAAAGCACGAGAGTCAGGCATCGAAACAGTTTTTCAGGATAGAGCTTTAACACCACAACAATCAATAGTTAAAAATATTTTTATGGGTAAAGAATTAAGATATCCATTTGGATTTATAAAAGAAAAAGAACAAATTTATGAAGCAAATAGATTAATCAGAGAAATAGGCTTTACATCTAAATTAATAAATGCTGAATCTCCTGTTGGTAATTTGTCTGGAGGTGAGAGACAAGGTGTAGCGATAGCAAGAGCTATTTATAATAATGCAGAATTAATTGTACTTGATGAGCCA
This sequence comes from uncultured Alphaproteobacteria bacterium, assembly GCA_902605135.1. GTDB lineage: Bacteria > Pseudomonadota > Alphaproteobacteria > HIMB59 > CACPNW01. The sequence goes on along the minus strand of CACLBK010000011.1, from coordinate 3,107 downwards.
ACAAACAATCTATCTTTGAACGAAACACAGAAGGTTTTTGATTTTGTTTTAAATGTTAAAAAATCAAATAGATCAGTTCTATTTATTGGTCACAATATTTATCATGTTTACGATATTTCAGATAGATTTGTAATTTTAGATAGAGGAGAAGTTGTGCATCAACTAAATAAAAATGATATATCTACACCAGAAGAACTTATGAAAATAATGAGAGAAACAATAAAGACACACTAATGAGTAATAAAAATTCAAATTTTAGTAACTACTTTCATAGAAATGGAAGAGCGTTAGGAAGTATTGGATATTTTATATTATTAATGGTTATTTTTTTTATAGGCGCTCCTGAAGCATGGATTAGACCTAATCTTCATCAATCTGTATTTGTAATGATGCCTACTTTAATTTTTTTAACTATTCCTTTAGTTTTTTTAGTTGCATCAGGTGAAATAGATCTTTCTTTTGCCTCTACTTATGCAGTGGCAGCTTACGTTTTTGCATTACTAGTAAAAAATGGTGTAGATCCTGGAATTTGCTTTGTTTTAGGTATTTTAACTGGAGCTGCTATAGGAGCATTAGTAGGTACTTTAATAGTTGTTTTTAGACTTTCATCTCTTGTGGCCTCTCTTGGAATGTTATTTTTACTAAGAGGTGTAATACTTTTATTAACGAATAGTCGATCAATTACAATTATGGAAGTTGAAAATCATTGGATTTATCCTTTACTAGTGGGCAATTTTTATGGCTTCCCGATGCAAATATTTTGGGCAGCATTATTTGTAATTTTTTGTTACTATTTTTTTAATAAACATGTTTTTGGAATCCATATTCAACACGTTGGAGATAATACAGTAAGTGCTGAACAAATGGGAATTAATGTAAATGCTGTTAAAATAAAAGCTTTTATGTTTGTTGGTGTTGGTGCAGCAATAGGTGGAATATTTACTACTATGATTACATATACTTTTTTTCCAACTCAAGGTTTTGGATATTTGTTATTAGCTCTTGCGGCAGTGTTTGTTGGCGGCACTCCTTACTGGGGTGGCTTGGGTACAATTATTGGGGCAGTTTTTGGTGTAGGAATTATCGCATATATGGAAATTGGTATAATAGCAATAGGTTGGAGTGGTGAATGGAGACAGTTTTTTAATGGTTTAATTATTTTATTAGCTCTTCTTGGTCATAGACTACACGGTGAAAGAGTAAGGTAATATAATGGTCAACATAGTTATTTGGAATGAATTTGTTCATGAACAGGAAGATGAACATGTAAAATCGATTTATCCAAAAGGTATTCATGGTTGTATAAAAGATTTTTTATCTGAAGATAAAAATTTAAATATTAAAACAGCTACTCTTGAAGAAAAAGATCATGGTTTAAGTGAGGAGTTATTAGAAAAGACTGATGTATTAATTTGGTGGGGTCATAAAGCTCATAAATTGGTTGAAGATAGAATTGTCGATAGAATTCAGCAAAGAGTTTTAGAAGGAATGGGTCTTTTAGTTTTACATTCTGGACATCATTCTAAAATTTTTAAAAGAATGATGGGAACTACAGCAAATATTAGATGGGCTGAGAGAGGTGAAAAGGAAAGAATTTGGATATGCAATCCTGGTCATCCTATTGCAGAGGGTCTAGATGAATATTTTGAAATTGAAATGACTGAAATGTATGGAGAACCTTTTCAAGTTCCAGCACCAGATGAAACTGTATTTGTAAGTTGGTTTGAAGGAGGTGAGGTTTTTAGATCAGGACTTTGTTATAAAAGAGGTAATGGGAAGATCTTTTATTTTAGACCAGGTCATGAGTCTTACCCGGTTTATTATAATAAAGATGTTCAAAGAGTAGTTAAAAATTCTGTCCATTGGGTTTGTCCTGAAAAAACATCAGGTGTTTGGATTGATAGAATTGCTAAAGGTATAGATAATATGGAAAGAACAACTCCTATTGAACCAATTGAAACTAAAGGATATCAAGTCGATCACAACTATAAAAAATGATTAAGATTGGTATTGTTGGAACAGGTGGAATAGCAGAATGGCATGCAAGTGCTTTTAATGATAACAAAAATTCAAATGTTGTTGCAGCATGCGATGTAAACAATGATAGATTAAATGAGTTTTGCGAAAAATTTAATATTCATCATAGATATAATAGTGTCGATGAACTTTTAGAAAAATCAGATGTAGATGCAATTTCTAACACAACACCTGATGCTTTTCATAAAGAAATATCAATTAAATCTATAGAAAAAAATAAACATATTTTTTGTGAGAAACCTCTAGCTGAAAATTATGCTGATGCTCAATTAATGTGTGAAGCACTTAAAGATAAAAACCTTATTAACATGGTTAATTTTAGTTACCGTAATTCTTCTGGGTATCAAGAACTTTGCAAGATGGTTAGAGAAGGTAAAATTGGTAATATTATGCATATGGATGCAAATTATAATCAATCTTGGCTAACATCAAACTACTGGGGTAACTGGAGAGAACAAGATAAATGGCTTTGGAGATTATCGACAAAACATGGTAGCAAAGGTACATTAGGTGACATTGGCGTTCACATTTTTGATTTTGCTTCTCGGCCGATTGGAAAGATCAAGAGACTAAATTCTTTTTTAAAAACTTTTCATTCAAAAGGAGAAAAAATTAAAGATTATATTTTGGATGCAAATGATACTTTTTTATCTATGGTGGAATTTGATAATGGTGCAATAGGAACTATTAATGCAACTAGATTTGCAACTGGTTATTCAAATAGATTAGAACTAAGAATATTTGGAGATAAAGGTGCCGTTAAAATTGAATTTGATGATCCTGTTAATGAAGGTAATAAGTTTATGTTTACTAATGATACTGAACGAGAATTATCAGGCAAGGATAAATTAAAATGGGAAGAAATTAACTGCCCTCCTTCGCCGACTAATTTTGAAAAATTTATTGAATCTATTGAAAGTAACACAAATCATGAGCCTGATTTTGAAAGAGGAGCTGAAATACAGCAAATCCTAGATAAATGTTACGAAAGTAGTGATTCTGGAAAGTGGTTAGACATTTAAGTGTGTCAAAATTGTTAATTTTTAACTTTAATTTTTTTAAAACAACAT
>CACLBK010000010.1 GCA_902605135.1 uncultured Alphaproteobacteria bacterium | reverse complement strand
ATTTTTTCTTTCATACAATAAACACATCTCAGATCACATCTATCTGTAACAGATACTCTTAGATAATTTACTTTTCTTAAAAATTGATCAATTAGTTGCATTTATATTTATTATTTTTAATTCAACTTCTTTTGGGTTAATAGTTTTTTTTCCAACATTTTCAAAATTAATTGTAACGATATTATTAATACATGATTGAACTTGACCAATTCCCCATTCTTTTTCTTTGCCGACATTTACAACAAATATACCTGGCGTAAAATCACCTATATAAAAATCTGACATTTAAAATAAGATTAGCTTATTCTTTTTTCTGCTTTTTCATGCATTTCTTGAGCTTCTAAACTCAATGTTGCTACTGGTCTTGCTTCTAATCTTTTAATGCTAATTGGATCACCTGTTTCATCACAATATCCGTATGATCCATCTTCAATTCTTTGAAGAGCTGAATCAATTTTATTTATTAGTTTTCTTTCTCTATCTCTTGTTCTAAGCTCAAAAGATCTATCTATTTCTTCTGATGCTCTATCAGTTATATCTGGTTTTGCTTCATTCTCATTCTGAAGATTATTCAAAGTTTGAGATGACTCATTAAGCAAATCTTTTTTCCAACTAACTAATTTTTGCCTAAAATATTCTTTCATTTTGGCATTCATGAATTTTTCTTTCTGAGTTGGTTTGTAATTTTTTGGTAATTTAGTCATAATCTTAAAACGATGCTGATTTACCAAATGATTTTATTAATTCAAGCAATATTGAAATTTTATTAAATAAAAATAATATATATTTTTCAATAATTTAATTATATTTTCATATTAGAACAAAAATAGAACTTTTAAAAAAAGAACAAAACGTGTACAAGAAAACATGATTTGCAAGAATCTTAATAAAAACATAGGAAATTAATGGAGAAACGTAATGTCTCAAGCTAAATTAAAAGTAGTAAATAACGAAAATTCAATGGATAAAGAAAATAGAAGTAAATCTTTAGAAGCAGCTGTAAGCTTAATAGAGAAAAATTATGGAAAAGGCTCAATAATGAAATTGGGCTCTAAAACAAATGTAGATATTGAGTCTATATCCACTGGCTCATTAGGTCTTGATATAGCTCTCGGCATTGGTGGAGTTCCAAAAGGGAGAATTGTTGAAATTTATGGACCAGAAAGTTCTGGAAAGACTACTTTAGCTACTCACATTGTTGCAGAATCACAAAAAAAAGGTGGTAATTGCGCATTTATAGATGCAGAGCATGCTCTAGACCCAGCATATGCAAAAAAATTGGGTGTAAATCTAGAGGAATTATTAATTTCCCAACCTGATACGGGAGAACAGGGTTTAGAAATAGCTGATTCTTTGATAAAATCTGGAGGTATTGATGTGTTAGTTATTGATTCTGTTGCTGCACTTGTACCAAGAGCTGAGCTAGAAGGTGATATGGGGGACTCCTTACCTGGTTTGCAAGCTAGATTGATGAGTCAGGCATTAAGAAAACTCACAAGCTCTATTGCACAATCAAATACTTTAGTTGTTTTCATAAACCAACTTAGAATGAAAATAGGCGTTATGTTTGGTAGTCCTGAGACAACTACAGGTGGTAATGCTTTAAAATTTTATTCCTCAGTAAGAATGGACATCAGAAGAATTGGTGCAATAAAAGATAAAGATGAAATTATTGGAAATCAAACTAGAGTAAAAATAGTTAAAAATAAAGTTGCACCTCCATTTAAAGTTGTTGAATTTGATATAATGTACGGAGAGGGTATATCAAAATTAGGTGAGTTAGTTGATTTAGGTGTGAAAGCAGAAATCATTGATAAATCGGGATCATGGTTTGCGTACAAAAATACTAAAATAGGACAGGGCAGAGAAAACGTTAAAAACTTTCTTAATGATAATCCTACTATAGCTAAAGAAATTGAGAATCAAATCCTTCAGAATGCTGGAATAGTTGAAAAAGCTATGATGGAAGGTAAATTGGAAAATAAAGAAAAAGAAAAAGAAACTGAAGAAGTAAAAGAATAACAAATATTATTTTTGTTTAGCGCCTATTTTAATATAGGCGCTTTTTTATTTAGACAATATAGTTTTCAAGTTATAATACCGTTTCATGAATTCAAATCAGATTAGGTCGACATTTCTTAATTATTTTAAAAAAAATGGACATGAGGTTATTCATTCTAGCTCTCTAGTACCAGATAATGATCCTACTCTAATGTTTGCTAATTCTGGAATGGTGCAATTTAAAAATATTTTTACAGGTAAAGAGATAAGAGATTACAATAGAGCGACTACTGCTCAAAAATGTGTAAGAGCAGGTGGTAAGCACAATGATTTAGAAAATGTAGGATATACGACAAGACACCATACTTTTTTTGAAATGTTAGGCAATTTCTCTTTTGGAGATTATTTTAAAGAGCTGGCCATAGAACTAGCTTGGAATCTAATAACTAAGGAATATGCAATAAATAAAGATAGACTATTAGTAACTGTTTATTCTGATGATCAGGAAGCTTATGATTTATGGAAAAAAATAGCTGGATTGTCTGAAAATAAAATTATTAAAATAAGTACATCTGATAATTTTTGGTCAATGGGTGAAACAGGCCCTTGTGGTCCATGTTCTGAAATATTTTATGATCATGGTGATAAATACGAAGGAGGCCCTCCAGGCTCTCCAAACGAAGATGGTGATAGATTTATAGAAATATGGAATTTAGTATTTATGCAATATGAGCAAATATCAAAGTCTAAGAGAATAAATTTACCAAAACCCTCAATTGATACTGGAATGGGATTAGAGAGAATGACAGCTCTTTTAGATGGTTCTAACGATAATTATTCAACAGATTTATTTCAACCGATAATAAATGAATCAACAAAACTATGTGACAATGAAAGTTCAATAACAAATCCTAGTCACAGAGTAATTGCAGATCATTTAAAATCCTCCTCTTTTTTAATTGCTGATGGAGTAATGCCTTCAAATGAGGGTAGAGGATACGTTTTACGAAGAATAATGAGAAGGGGAATGAGACACGCTCATTCTTTAGGCAATAAAGAGCCTGTATTTCATAAGTTATTCCCTATTTTTTTAGATGGAATTAAAAATTCATATCCTGAATTAGATAGAGCAAAAGATCTCATTACTAATACATTAATGAATGAAGAAACTAAATTCAAGGAAACTGTTGAAAAAGGAATAAAAATTTTAGATGAGGAGATTTCTAACTCAACAAATATATTTAATGGAGAAGTAGCATTTAAATTATACGATACCTACGGATTTCCCTTAGATTTAACACAAGATTATTTAAAAAGTAAAAATATTGAAGTCGATATAAAAACATTTGAACAAAAAATGTTAGATCAAAAGCAAAGAGCGAGACAAAGCTGGAAAGGTACAGGAGACATCGAGGATGAAGGCATTTGGTTTGAAATAACTTCTAAAATAGAGCCAACAGAATTTTTAGGATATTCTGATATGGAAGCTGACTGTAAAATACTTTCAATCATATCAGAAAATAATTCAGTAGATAAAATTAAAAAAAATCAAGAAGCAATTATAATATTAAATCAAACTCCTTTTTATGGAGAAAGTGGTGGTCAGGTGGGTGATTATGGTTTTTTTGAAAATGATAACTTTAAGTTTGAAGTTATCAATACAACAAAAATATTTGGAAATTATTTTCTTCACAAAGGTAAAGTAATTAGAGGTGAATGCAAAGTAGAAGATACAATTAAAGCAAGGATTAATAAAGAGAATAGAAATTTTATTAAATATAATCATTCATCAACTCATTTATTACATGCTGCTCTAAGAAAAATACTGGGCAAGCATGTCACGCAGAAGGGTTCACTTGTAAATTCAGAAAAACTTAGATTTGATTTTAGCCACAATAATCCAATTGAAAAAGATCAACTCTTAGATGTTGAGGAAATTGTAAATGATCAAATTCAAAAAGATGGAATTGTTGAAACTAAAGTTGTTGATCAAAAAAAAGCTATTGAAGAAGGTGCTATGGCATTATTTGGAGAAAAATATAGCGATGAAGTAAGAGTAGTAACAATGGGTCAAGAAAATGAATCATTTTTTTCAAAAGAATTATGTGGTGGAACTCATGTTGTTAAATTAGGGGAAATAAGTAATTTTAAAATAACTAATCAATCTAGTGTTGCGTCTGGAATTAGAAGGATAGAGGCTGTATCTAATGTTGCAGTAGATAAATATATTAAAGAAATACAAATAAATTTATTAGAAAAAAATAAAAATCAAGATAATCAAATTGAAGATTTAAAGAATAAAATTAAAAAGATTAATGCTGATTATAATTTTAAAAATCAATCTGAAGACAAAGGTTTATTAATTAAAGAATTAATTCAGATACACGAAAAATTAAAACAAAATATATCTATATCAAAAAATGTTGAAAATATTGTTGTAAAAAAAATCAAAGAATTAAATTTTATATATTTAATTGCTGATGATTATCCTAATAAATCTTTGAAAACATTTATTGATGTGCAAAAAAAACAATATAACAAAAATAGTGTTTCGTTAATAATTTCAAATAATGAAAACAAACTATCCATAGTACTAGGAGTTACAGAAGATATTACAGATCTTTTTGATGCTTCAAAAGAAATAAGAGAAATTTCAATTATTTTAGGTGGCAAAGGCGGGGGTGGTAGAAAAGATCTTGCTCAAGGAGGAGGATCAGATGTTAGTCAAATTAATGAAAGCATAAAATACATTGAAGATAAATTAAATTCTATTAGTTAATTTGAAAATTGTTTTTTATTGCTCTTAAAAAATCTTGAGTGCTTAACCATTTCTGATCTTTGTTAATTAATATTGCTAAATCTTTTGTCATTTCGCCACTTTCTACAGTTTTGATACACGTTTCTTCCAATTTTTTAGCAAAATTTATTAATTCATTATTACCATCAAACTCTCCTCTAAAACTCAAACCCCTAGTCCAAGCAAAAATTGATGCAATTGGATTAGTTGAAGTTTCTATACCTTTTTGATGATTTCTATAATGTCTAGTAACAGTTCCATGCGCAGCTTCAGCTTCTACTGTTTTACCATCTGGGGTCATTAACACGCTTGTCATTAAACCTAGTGATCCAAATCCTTGAGCAACAGAATCTGATTGAACATCTCCATCATAATTTTTACAAGCCCAAATAAAATTACCTTCCCATTTTAATGCTGAGGCTACCATATCATCGATTAATCTGTGTTCATAAACTATGTCTTTTTCTTTAAATTTATTTTTAAATTCAGTATCAAATACATCCTGAAATAAATCTTTAAATCTTCCATCATAGACTTTTAAAATAGTATTTTTAGTAGAAAGGTAAACTGGCCAACCAAGGTTAAGTCCATAATTAAAACAAGATCTAGCAAAGTCTTTAATTGAATTATCTAAATTATACATTGATAGGGCTACACCAGATTTTTCAAATTCATAAACATCTTTTGTAAATCCTTCAGATCCATCTTTAGGCTCAAAAACCATTTTAAGTATCCCTGGTTTATTAATTAATGTGTCAGTCGCTCTATATTGATCACCAAAGGCATGTCTTGCAACTACAATTGGATGGTTCCAGTTTGTGATTATTCTTGGAACATTCTTACATATAATTGGTTGTCTAAATATAGTTCCCCCAAGTATATTTCTTATTGTTCCATTTGGCGATCGCCACATTTGCTTTAATTTGAATTCTTCTACTCTATTTTCATCTGGTGTAATTGTTGCACATTTTATTCCTACACCATATTTTTTTACTGCTTCAGCTGCATCTATTGTAATTTGATCATAAGTTTCATCCCTTTTAATAACTCCAAGATCAAAATATTTGATATCTATATCAAGATAGGGCAAGATTAATTGTTCTTTGATGTACTTCCAGATTATTCTGGTCATTTCATCTCCATCCATTTCAACTACAGGGTTTTTAACTTTTATTTTTGCCATTTAATTAATATATTTTTTAATTGATCAACCGTATCTATAATGTGAAAACTGTTTTGTAAATTTTTATTTGAAAATTTTTCCTTTTCAAAAAATTTAAATTGTTGAAATAGATTATTCCAAAAATTATTTTTATTAAAAAAAATTATTGGCTTATTATGAATCCCCATTATTTTCCAAGATACGACTTCTACTATTTCTTCTAAAGTTCCCGTTCCTCCTGGTAATGCTAAATATGCATCACCTATCTCAAAAAGTAACTTTTTTCTTTCAGACATATTATCCACTATTTTTAACTCATCTATATTTTCAAAAATTATTTCTCTCTCGGATAAAAAATTTGGAATTACTCCAACAACTCTATTTTTATATTTTTTTGCTGTCTTAGCAACCACGCCCATAATACCAACTTTTGCTCCACCGTAGACAATATTTATTTTAAAAGATGATATTAATTTGCTAATTTCTTCTGCATCTTGATAATATTTATTACTTAATTTATCTGAAGATGAGCAATAGATAGTAATAGATTTAATAGTCATAATTTAAAATGTTTATTAGAAAAAATTTAACTAGAAATTTTATTCTTATACCAATTCTTAATGTTTTCTCTAAACATTAAAGCTGATGGTGTTACAACTAATGTAAGAAATGTTGCAAAAAGTAGTCCAAATACTATAGCTGTTGATAATTGAACCCACCACTGAGTATCTGGTGAACCTCTGGTTATTTCTCTAGATATGAAATCAACATTTGTCATTGTTACCATTGGTAATAATCCTAGTACTGTTGTAGTTGTTGTAAGTAAAACTGGTCTAAGTCTCTGTGCTCCTGTTTTGATAATTGCCTCTCTAATATTAGATGTTTTAGTCTTTAAAAAATCAAATGTATCAATCAATATAATATTGTTATTTACCACTATTCCTGCAAGTGCAATAACTCCAACGCCTGACATAACAATACCAAATGGTTGTGCAGTTACCATTAAGCCTATAAATACACCTGCAGTTGACATAACAACTGCAAAAAGAATTAAGAATGCACTGTAAAAGCTATTAAACTGCAACAGAAGTATCATTAGCATTAAAAATAAAGCTACACCAAAAGCTCCTGTTAAAAATTCTTGAGCTTCTTTTTGGTCTTCATTTTCTCCAATTAGTTCAGCTCTTACTTTGCTGTCTAATTTGTAATGAGGTAAATCTAATGTTCTACCTCTCCAAGATGGAGCAGTATCTGAAATGCCTAATACATATTCAAGTTCTCTAACTTTGCCATCAGGATATGTTCCTGGCTCTACATCTGCTTGTATGTTAATTGCATTTTTTGAATCGACTCTAATAATGTTTCCTGTTCTATTATTTGGAACAATTTTTACAAAATTAGATATTGGAACTAAACCATTTGAAGTAGTTACTCTTAAGTTATCAATTCTATCTAATGTTCTACCTTCGTTTGGATAACGAAGATAAAGTGGTATACTTTCATTACTATCATCAGGTCTATATTCACCAAGTTTTAGACCATTCGTTGCAAGTTTAATCACATTACCAATTGATGTAATGTTAGCTCCAAATTTAGATGCTTGTTTTCTATCTACATTAATTTCCCACTCTATCCCAGGTGCTGGTAAATTATCTTCAACATTCATTAATTTTGGATAACTATCCATAAATTTTTTAAGTTTAATTCCTTCAGCAATTAAAAGTTGTTTATTATCACTGGTTAATTTAATGTTAATTGGTTTACCTTCACCAGGACCACCTTGTTGTTCTCTTGATTCTACTTTAATTCCATTTATGCTTTTTGTGGCTTCTAAAATTTCTGCTAGAATTACTTTTGATTTTCTTCTTTTATCCCAATCTGTATATTCCAAACTTATTGATCCTATAAAATCTTCTGATGACTCTGATTGCTCACTTACATTTCCACTTAAAGAATAAATATTTTTAAATTCTTGTCTTTCGGATTGCAGTTTTAAAATTATATTCTCTACTCTTGATACATAATCTTTTTTTTCTTCAACAGAAAGATTACCTCTTGCAAAAACCACAATTTTTGCAAGATCTGGTTCAACATCTGGGAAAAATTCTACACCTTCTCCAACTTGCGTATAGGTATAATTTACTGCAACTAATACTACTAAAGCACTGATCATCACCTTTAAAGGATGGAATAATAAGAAGTTTAAAGCTTTTGCATAAAATCCAACAAAACCAGTTACATTTAGAACAGGTTCATTTGATTCTGAAGATAAGATTTTTGCATTTTTAGAGATTATTTTATCTGTAGAATTTACATTTTCTGAAATTTTATAAACTCTCGGTATAATTCTTATAAATACAAATATAAATAAAGCCAAGCTGAGTAAGTATTTTCCAATTGTTATAAATAAACTAAATCTTTGAAGGTCTAATAATCCAAATCCATAAGATAACAGATTGTAAAAAATTAATGATATTATTAATGGTACAATAAACTGAAGAAGTATTCTTGATATAGTATTTAAAATAGATCCTAAAACTGGAACGAACAGTAGTGCCATAAACAAAGAAGAAATAAGAACACATATAAGTGTTATGGGTAAATATTTCATAAATTCACCAGCTATACCAGGCCAGAATATTAGTGGTAAAAAGGCTGCTAGGGTAGTTGCAGTCGATGATATAATTGGTAGTGACATTTTTTTTGATGCGTTTGCGAAAGCATCTTTTACACCAAGACCTTCTTTCATTTTTCTATCTGCATATTCAACAACAACAATTGCTCCATCGACTAATAGTCCTACAGATAAAATTAGAGCAAATAATACTACTATATTAATAGTAAAACCCATTACAGACAGAGCTAATAAACCTGATAAAAATGATCCTGGAATAGATACACCAACTAATAAACCCGATCTAACACCTAATGCTCCTAAAATAATAATTAAAACAAGGATTATAGCTGCTATAACGTTATTTTGCAGACTATTTAGCATAGTTTTAATACCTTTTGATTGATCATTTCCAAAAGAAATTTCAACATTTTCAGGAAAACTTTTAGCAGTAATTGCAGTTATTTTTTTTACTTCTTCAATAGTATTAATAATATTTTCACCAATTCTTTTGGAAACATCAATAGTTATTGAATTAGATCCATTTACATTTGCATAAGATTGTCTATCTTCAAATGTTCTTTTAACTTCAGCAATATCCCTGAAAGTAATAACTGAATCTCCGTTAGTTTTAACAGGGGTATTTAATACATCTTCAATAGTTTCGTATAAACCTGGAACTTTAATATCAAAACTTCCGTCACCAGTGTCTTGACCACCAGCAGATACCATTTTATTATTTTCTCTAACGATATTAATAAGACTCTCAAGATTGATGCCATAGCTATCAACTGCAGTTGGATTAATTAATATATCAACCTGCTCATTTCTTTTACCACCTATTTTAGCTTCTAAAACACTAGGAATTGTTTCTATATCATCTTGTAAAATATCAGCTAAATCTTGAAGAGTTCTATTAGGTACATCTCCACTTAAAGAAATGGATAGGATAGGAAATGTACTAATATTAACTTCGTTAACCGTTGGTTCATCTGCTTCGCTAGGTAGATCACCCTTAGCTCTATCAACTTTATCTCTAATATCAACCATAGCTTGATCAGAATTAAATCCAGCATCAAATTCTAATAAAACATTACCTCCACCTGAATAAGCTGTTGATCTTACTTCTCTTACTCCTTCAACAGTTTTAACTTCGTCTTCAATTGGTTTAACTAAAAGCCTTTCAGAGTCTTGTGCAGAAATACCATTTTGACTTAGTGAAATATAAACTATTGGTATGCTTACATCAGGAGAAGATTCTTTGGGCATTGTAATGTAAGTAGATGCACCTGAAAAAATAATAAAAATAAGTATTCCCATGAAAACACGGGAATGGCTAATTGCATAGTCTATAATATTAATTTTCATTGAGATTAGTTAATTGTTTCACCAATACTTATATACTCTTGTCCACTTACAATTAAATTTACTGACTCAGGTAAACCAGAAACCCACATGCCATCTATTGTATCCTTTATTGTTTTGGTTGGATAGAAAGTAACTTTATTAGCATTATCTACAGCTTTAACACCTACAGTCCCATCGTCTAATAAAGTTAATATAGAAGGTGGTATTTTGTGAGCTTTAAGCTCTGAACCTTTAATAACAATTTTTGTTGTTATGCCACTTTTATAAGAGAGATCTTTGTTACTAGCTTCAATAGTGATTTCAAATGTTCTAGTACTAGTTTCAGCTGATGGAGAAATAAAAGATATTATTCCATTTTTTTTAATACCGTTACTATCTTCAATTAAGGCTTTTGTACCAACACTCACTTTATTTACATCAAATTCAGATAAATAACCTTCAATCTTGATAGGGTCTAAATCAATTATAGTAAATAGAGGAGTGCCTATTGAGATGAATTCAGTTTCCTCAACCATTTTTTCTGAAATAATTCCATCAAATGGTGCCTTGATATTAGTTTTTTCGATATCAAGTTTTATGTTCTTTAAAATTGATTTTACATTTGAAATTTGAGCTTCAAGATTTGCTAAGGTAGATTCAAATTTTATTTTAATGTCTTCTCTATCAGCTTGAGCATTGGCAAGATTAAAAGATGCTAAACTCAACTTTGACTTTGAACTTAAACCTTTATCAATAAGTTGTTTAGCAGATGCATATTCAATTTCATATAATTCGATTCTCTCAACATTTTGTCTAAGTAGATTATCTCTGTTTTTTTCGTTTAAGATTAATTCTTTATTAAGTCTTTCTAGATCTTTTTTTGCACTTGAAAGCTTTTCATTTCTATCTTCTAGTGAGATTGTAATCATTTCAGCATTTTGGTATACTCTATCTCCCCTTGCAAATTCAATATTATCTATGTTTCCAGAGGTTTCAGATTTAACATCAATTTTTTTATTATGAATAGTTTGACCTTGTAATTCAATAGATTGATCGATTAAGCTAGAGGTATAAACCTTTGTTTCAACTGAAAATGTAAATTCTTCATCATCATTATTTTCTGTATCTTGAGAATTTGAAGTTTCTGTTTCAGTACTAGTTTCTGAATTATCATCTTGCGCAATAACATTGTTTGAAAATTGACCTGAACCAATCCATCCAACAACAGCGGCAAGTATTATGAAAGCTATAAATATTGATCTTTTCATTAAATATCGTACATGTCATATATATTAAAGTAACTAAAAAACAATTTTTTGTTAGCTTTATCATCTTTTATGAAATCAAAAAACTGGGTTAATAGACAAAAAAATGATCAGTTTGTAAAGAAAGCTAAACAATTGGGGTATATTAATCGAGCTGCGTTTAAACTAGAAGAGATTGAGCAAAAATATAAAATAATTGAACATTCTATAGAAATACTAGAACTTGGATCTTCTCCTGGAGGTTGGACTCAAGTGATCTTAAATTACAATCCAAAAACTAATATAACCTGTTTTGATTTATTAGAAATGAAAATTAATAATCAACGTATATCTTTCTTTAAAGAAGATTTTTTAAAATATAATTTTACAAATTTAAAAAATAAATTTGATTTGGTTTTATCAGATGTAGCTCCTAATACAACTGGTCATCAATCAACAGATCATCTCAGGATAAGTCAATTAATATATGAAGTTATAGACAGATTAGAAATAATATTAAAAAAACAAGGATCATTTATATTCAAAATTTGGAAGGGAGATGAAGAAAAGGAAATTATAAAGATCCTTAAAAAAATTTTTGATAAAGTTGAGTATTTTAAGCCAAAATCATCAAGACAAGAATCAAGTGAAATATTTATAATATCAAGAGGATTTAGATTGCATGAAAAGTAAATTAGAAACTATTTTAATTGTAGATTATGGATCTCAATACACACAATTAATAGCAAGAAGAATAAGAGAGTTAGAAGTCTTTTGTCTTGTCTATCCTTTTAATAAAATTACTAAAAAAATTTTAAATGAAATCAAACCATCGGCATTTATATTATCTGGAGGGCCTAGATCAGTACTAGACAAAAATGCTCCTAAATTAAATCAAGAAATTTTAAAAATGAAAAAACCAGTTTTAGCAATTTGCTATGGCATGCAATTAGTAACAAAAAATTTGAAAGGTGTAGTAAAACGTTCTACGCATAGAGAGTATGGTCACACTATTATAAATATTAAGAAAAAATCACTTTTATTTAAAGGAATTAACAAACAAAAATTTAAAGTATGGATGTCTCATGGTGATAATATCAATAAAATACCAAAACTTTTTTCAATAACATCTTTATCAAATAATAAAATTATTTCGTCTATTGAAAATATTAAAAATAAAATTTATTGTCTTCAATTTCATCCAGAGGTTTATCACACAGATTTTGGTTCAAAAATAATTAATAATTTTGTTTTCAACATTGTAAATATAAAAAATAAATTTAAAATTAAAAAATTTATTGAAAATAAAGTATTAGAATTAAAAAATAAAATTAATAATAAGAAAATAATTTGTGGTTTATCAGGTGGTGTAGACTCTACAGTTACTGCATTTTTATTAAACCAAGCTGTTAACAAAAATCTTTATTGCATATTTGTTGATCATGGTCTTTTAAGGAAAAATGAAGCTAATGAAGTATCAAAAATATTTTCCAAAAAATTTGGAAAAAACTTTGTTAAAATCAATGCTTCAAATATTTTTTTGAAAAATTTAAAAAATATTTCTGATCCAGAGAAAAAAAGGAAAATAATTGGTAAAACATTTATAGAAGTTTTTGATAAAGCAGCTAAAAAAATATCGAATGTAGATTATTTAGGGCAAGGAACACTTTATCCAGATATCATAGAAAGTATTCCATTTTTTGGAGGTCCAACAGCTAAAATCAAAAGTCACCATAATGTTGGAGGGTTACCAAAAAAAATGAAACTTAAGATTGTGGAGCCTTTAAGAGAATTATTTAAAGACGAGGTAAGAAATGTTGGAAAGCAATTAAAAATAGATAAACATTTACTCTTAAGACATCCTTTCCCAGGTCCAGGTTTAGCAATTCGAATACCGGGAGTAATTGATAAAAAAAAGATCCTAATTCTACAAGAAGCAGATCATATTTTTATACAGTTTTTAAAAGAGAAAAAACTTTATAATAAAATATGGCAAGCTTTTGTTGTTCTTTTACCAGTAAAATCAGTAGGTGTTATGGGAGATGAAAGAACATACAATTATTCTGTTTCACTTAGAGCTATTACTTCTGTTGATGGAATGACAGCAGATTTTTATATGTTTACTAATAATCAACTCAAGGAAATATCTTCACGTATAATCAATAATGTTAAAGGCATAAACAGAGTTTTGTATGATTTTACTTCAAAGCCACCAGGAACAATTGAGTGGGAGTAGTATTATGATAAATTTAAAAGATGAAATAAAATTCCCATGTGGCTTATCAATGAAAAATAGATTTATGCTTGCCCCATTAACAAATACTCAAAGCTATGAAAGTGGAATACTTTCAGAAGATGAATTTAATTGGTTAACTATGAGAGCTAAAGGAAATTTTGGACTTACCATGTCTTGTGCTTCTCATATTCAATCTATTGGCAAAGGTTTCCATGGTCAATTAGGTATTTTTGGTGATGAACATATAGAAGGTTTAAAACGATTAACTGATGAAATTAAATCTTATGAAAGTTTAGCTGTTGCTCAATTACATCATGCTGGAATGAAATCACCTAAGGATATTATAGGTGAACAGCCAGTTTGCCCTTCAGATGACAAGAAGACTAACTCAAGAGCTTTAAAACTAGATGAGGTCAAAAGACTAAGAGATAATTTTATTGAAGCTGGAGTTAGAGCAAAAAAGTCAGGATATGAAGGAGTAGAAATACATGGAGCACATGGTTATATTCTATGTCAATTTTTAAGCTCTGAATTCAATAAAAGAGAAGATGAATACGGTGGAAGCTTAGAAAACAGATCTAGAATAATTTTTGAAATTATTAATGGCATCAGAGACGAATGCGGTTCTAAATTTCTATTGGGAGTTAGGTTATCTGCAGAAAGGTTTGGAATTAAATTGAGAGAAACAAAAGAAATATGTAAAAAACTAATCAATACTAACAAAATAGATTTTTTAGATATATCTCTTTGGGATTCTTTTAAAAAACCTGTAGAAGAAGAGCATAAAGGAAAGAGTTTGCTTGAACATTTCACAGAACTTGATTTTAAAGATGTTCAATTAACGGTAGCGGGAAATATAAGAACAGGTGAGAATGTTTACGAAATTCTTAATAATCAAGTTGATTTTGTTACTATAGGAAGAGCAGCTATTCTTCATCACGATTTTCCCGAGAGAGTAATGAAAAATCCGAATTTTAAACCAATTGAACTACCAGCTTCAAGATCTTACTTAAATAAAGAAGGTCTAAGTGATAAATTTATTGAATATATGGGAAATTGGCCAGGTTTTGTTGGTGACTGACTAGAACATTTCTTATGCTATATATTCAAACACTTTAATTATTTTTCTTTCAATAAAATATTTGATTGCTCTTCAGCTGTCACTATACAACGCAGATACTATTAAAAGCATTAGATATGCATTTTAAGAATTATTAAAATGCTATTATCGTATTATTTAAAAATAGTCATTTGATCTAACCTTAGCACTCAATTAGGAGGTATAATCAAATGAAAATATTTTTAATATTTATTACTTCAGTTCTCTTATCTTTCAATAGCTTTGCAGATACTAAAATATCTTTTGCTTTAGATTGGAAGTTTGAAGGTCCAAGTGCACCTTATTTCTATGCAATAGATAAAGGATATTTTGGTGAAGAACATTTAGAAGTTGAAATATCCGCAGGTAAAGGATCCTTAGATGCAATTCCAAAGGTCGCTACAGGAGCTTTTCCCATTGGCTTTGCAGATATAAACAGTTTAATTAAATTTTTAGATCAAAATCCTGGAGCCCCAGTTATGGCAGTTATGATGGTTTATGATAAACCTCCATTTGCAATTGCTGGAAGAAAGAGTCTTGGTGTTACAACTCCATCTGATTTAGAAGGAAAAATTCTTGGTGCTCCTCCACCTGATGGTGCATGGGCACAATTTCCACCATTCGCTTCTGCAAATAATATTAATGTTGATAATATAACAGTTGAACCAGTAGGTTTCCCGACAAGAGAACCAATGTTAGCTGAAAAAAATGTTGATGCTATAACAGGGTTTTCATTTTCAATGTTTTTAAATTTAGTTCGTCTTGGTGTTCCTGAAGATGATATATCAATAATGCTGATGGCAAATTATGGATTAGAATTATATGGTAATGCTATAATAGTTAACACTGATTATGCAGATGCAAACCCTGAAATAATAAAAGGTTTTTTAAACGCTGTATCTAAAGGATGGTCAGAAGCTATGAAGAACCCTGAAGATGCAGTAAAGAGTATGGTTGATCGAAATCCAGCTGCTGATTTAGCTTTAGAGACAAGAAGATTGATACTCGCAATAGAAGGAAATGTTAATACCGATTATGTAAAACAAAACGGTATGGGTAATATTGACTTTGCTAGAATGGAAAAAGCTTTAGATCAATTAGCTGAAACGTACGAATTCTCATCTGATCCAGAGATTTCAACATTTTTTACCAATAAATATTTACCTTAATATTTATTTTATGGGGTAGACTATTTCTACCCCATATACTAATCATAATTTATGCATATCAATATTGAAAGGGTTTCTCATCAATATGAAACTAAACAAGGTATGCTTCCTGTTTTAAAAGATCTTTCATTATCAATTAATAAAAAAGGTTTTACTGCTATAGTAGGTCCTTCAGGTTGTGGCAAATCTACAATAACTAGATTAGTCAGTGGATTAATTAAACCTACTGAAGGTAATATTTTTATTTCAAATAAAAGAATTACATCTCCACTTTCTACAGTGGGGATGGCTTTTCAAAATCCTGTTTTATTAGAATGGAGAAATGTAATTAAAAATATAGTTCTTCCACTAGAGATAGTATCAAAAAATATGTCATATTCTCAAATGAAATCAAATGCATTAGATTTACTTAAGTTAGTAGGATTGCAAGAATTTGAAAATAATTTACCATCTGAATTATCTGGTGGCATGAAACAAAGAGTTTCACTGTGCAGATCTCTTGTTCATAATCCAGAAGTATTAATTTTAGATGAACCTTTTGCAGCTTTAGATGCATTTACAAAAGAAGATTTATGGGACGTTATGCATAAATTAAAAAAAGAGCGAGACTTTACATGTATTTTAATAACTCATGATTTAAGAGAAGCCGTATATTTAGCTGATCAAGTAATTGTTTTATCTGGAAGGCCAGCCTCATTACAGTACGACGTAAAAACTAATTTTAATGAAGAAAATAAAATTTCTGATTTATATTCACCAGAAGTTACAGAATTACTTGCTACACTTAGAAATCAAATTGAAATAGCTCAGAATAAAAATGACTAGAATAAATAATTTTATTATACCTTTATTGAGCCTTATAATTTTTTGTTTGTTATGGGAATTATTGGTTTGGTATAATGGTTGGCCAAATTATAAAATGGCTTCTCCTTCAGATTTATGGCCAGCATTTTGGAAGTTTAAATATCTTTTTTTAATATATGGTTGGGAGACATTATGGAGAACCGTTGTAGGATTAATTCTATCTGTTTTAGTAGGATTAAGTTTGGGTATTATGATGGGATTTTCAAAAACAATTAGAATAGGTTTATATCCTATCCTTGTTGGATTTAATGCTATTCCTAAAGCAACAGTAGTTCCAGTTATTGCTTTAATATTTGTTGGTATGCATAATATGAATACAATTATAATTGTAATTCTTATTTCATTTTTTCCAATCTGTGTTTCAATTTCAATTGGATTATCTACCTTGGAAAGAGAATATGAAGACATACTCTTATCTTTAGGTGCGAATAAATTTGAGATTTTTTATAAAATTGCTTTACCAAAAACATTACCAGAATTTTTTGGAGCATTAAAAGTATCAACAACACTTGCTTTTATTGGAACTAA
This sequence comes from uncultured Alphaproteobacteria bacterium, assembly GCA_902605135.1. GTDB lineage: Bacteria > Pseudomonadota > Alphaproteobacteria > HIMB59 > CACPNW01. Next base: position 17,805 of record CACLBK010000010.1, on the reverse strand, counting down.
TTTAATGGAGATTATTGAACCACATGGAAAAGGATTGGGACACTTGTTTGATAGTGGAAAGATTAGCGCAGATTATCCGTTAATGTTTGCAGTTTTGATTACCTTGGCTGTTATGGGAATATTTTTATATTATATCGTTGTTTATCTTGAAAATATTTTTGCTGGATGGGCCATTAGAAAATAAATAGTAAAAAGAATAAGGTTTAATTCAAATTATTAAATAAAGTTGTTAATATTTTTAACTAACTAACTTAAAATTGTTTCGATTTAAAGATGATATCAGTGCCTCTAAACTATCAAATTTCTTGTTTTGATTTTTAGATTTTAAATTATAAAATATTTTCCTTTTTTTTCTCTCTAGCGATTTATTTAGAATGCATTCAGGCGAAGCAAAACTATGTTTAAATATATAAAAAAATGCATTATTTTTATTAAAATCAATAGCATAATCTTTCCATTCTCCACTTGTAACTCCTTTAGAATAAAGATTTAAGATTTTGACAAGTTCATCTTTGGAAAAATAGAGATTGTGATTGTTAGTTGAAGCACTAGATGTTACTAAGCCCATAAAATAAGAATATAATAAAATTTTATGCCTGTAAATGCTCCAAATGATAATTTAGATGTATTAGCGCCATTATTTAATCTTAAAAATATTGACGATGAGATGGTTTCTTTAGATAAAGCAAAAGGGTTAAATGGTACTGTTATTGTTTTTATATGTAATCATTGTCCATATGTTAAAGCAATTGCAAGTAGATTAAAAAAAGATGCTGATGAGTTACTAGAGCACTCAATAAACACAATTGCCATTATGTCTAATGACGTAATTAACTATCCCGATGATTCATTTGATAATATGAAAATATTTTCAGAGAAATATAAATTTAATTTTCCATATCTTTACGATGAAACTCAAGATGTGGCAAAAAATTATAATGCTGTTTGTACCCCAGATTTTTTCGGTTTTGATAAAGATCTTAAATTAAAATATAGAGGCAGATTAGACTCAGGTGTTATGAACGCAAATCAAAATTCTAATATTGAAAGAGATCTTTTTAATGCAATGATTAAAATTAAAAAAGTAGGAGTAGCTCCTAATAATCAAATGAATAGTATCGGGTGTTCAATAAAATGGAAATAGTATGAATCAAGATAATAAAAATCAAAATTTATTTAAAAAAATACAAAATTTTATTTTTTCAAACTATAAACAAATACTAATTTCATTAGTAATTTTGCTGATTCTATTTATTGGGTTCCAAACATATAATTATTTTAAAATTCAAAATATTAAAAATTCTAGTATAAGTTTTTTTGATATTATCCAAGATGATCAAAATGATTTAAGTAGTTTAGAAAACTTAATTGATGATGATAATATTTTTTCTATTTTATCAAAATTAAAATTAATTCAACAAAATAATGAAAATAAAAACTTTAGTTACTCTAATGAATTATATAAAGAATTACTTGCTTTATCAAATTTAGAAGCTCTGTATAAATCGGCTATCGCTGCAAATGCTTCATACACATTGATTAATGCATCTTATGAAGACAATACTAATAATTATTTAAATGATATATCAATTTATATAAATAATATTAACGATGAGTTGGGAAGTTATTTTTCTATTAAAAAAGAATTAGAATATTTATTAATCGTTACAGAAATTGATCTTAATAAATCTGAATATAGTAATTCAAAAGCTTTGGATAAATATAATGAAATATTTAATTCAAGTTTGGTTTCTGCCTCTATAAAAGAAAGAGTGAAAAAGATTCATGAGTTTCAGCTTTATAAGTAAAATATCGCTATATTTATCTTTCATATTTATTATTTCATGTCAGGATACGATTTCATCATTTAGAAATAATGAAAATATAGATTCCCAAGATTATTCCTTTCAATTGGAAACAGAAGAATTTTTAGATTTCAGTTTTTTTGAACAGTATGAAGAAAACGTAATTGATAATTATACATATAAGGCATCTGACTATAATTTTTTAGATCAAGATCTACCTGTATTAAAAATTAATAATTATGAAGCAAAATATAATAATAATGACTCAATAAATGTTATACAACTTGATGAAAGTATTTATTCATTCAATAGAGAAGGAGAACTTCTAAAGTTTGATTTAAATAGTGGAAAATTGATTGAAAGAATTAATGTTGATTTAGATCAAATAAAAAAAGTACCTATATCTTTTTCTCTTTATAAAAATGATTTTATTATTGCTTTTAAATCAGGAGAAATAGTTAGAATTAACAAATTAGGTAAAGTTATTTGGTTATTTAACAATAAAGATTTATTAAATACTCCAGTCAAAATATTTAATGACTATCTAATAATATTATATCCAGAAAATATTGTTTTTTTATCAATTTTAACTGGAGATATAATTTATGAGAAAGCTTTTAAATCAAGTAATATTATTCAATCAACGGGAGGCAGGATTGAAAATTATTTTAATATAGTTTTCTTTATACTCCCTAATAGCGAATTTAATTCTCTAGACACATATTTATTTGAGGAACATATTTTAAATTTTGACAATATTGAACTTAATACTTCACTTAATAATCTAAAGGATCAAATACACCTTTACAAAAATTTTCTAGTTTATTTTGATGACGGGAATATTATTCATACTTACGACATAAATAAAAACAAGCTTACATTAGCTGATTTTAGAATAAATAACTCGTCTTCAGCTATATTATTTAATAATTCGCTAATTTCTAAAAATGAAAATTTTGTTGAATTCTATAATATTCAGAATGGAAATTTATTCTCAAGAATTAATATTAACAAAATACTAAATAAAAGATCAAAAATAATAAATTCTTTAATTATAAACAAAAATATGCATTTATTTACAGACAATGGTGAAATAATTATTTTAGATCAAAATCTTGAAATTCAAGAAATGGTAAATCTTAAAATTAAAAATATTAATAAAGTTTATAATTATCAAAATAAAATTTTTATAAGTACAGCAAAAGGTATTACTTACATTTATTAAAATGAACATATTAATTTTAGGTATGCCAAATGTAGGCAAAACTTCACTTTATAATTTAATTACAAATAAAAATAATAATATAATTCATAATACCATTGGTACAACAAGAGATTGGCATGTATCACCTCTTAAATCAAATAGTAATATTGATGTATATGATACACCAGGAATAATTAATCAAAAAAGTTTAGTAACAAAGAGTGTCAGTAACATAATAAAGAAAATAAATATTTTTGTTTATGTTATTGACTACAAAGATGAGAATTATTTTATAGACAAAGAATTGATCAATGAGTTAAGGAAATTTAATAAGGAAATATTAGTTATTATTAATAAAGATGATAATTTTAAACGGGATAAAAAAATTGACAATTTTGGTATCAAGAATATTTTTTTTATCTCATGTTCACATAATATAGGTATTCAAGGCTTTTTAGATTTTTTGTCAAAATATGATGCTAAAGATAGTAAGTTAATAAATTACGATTTTTCATTAGGGTTATTTGGAAAAACAAATGTAGGGAAAAGTACTCTATTAAATAAATTAGTAGGATTTGAGAGATCAATTGTTAGTAATCAACCAAAAACTACAACTGATATTGTTTCTTCTTCATATAATTTTAAAGGTAATAGCTATTCTATCAAAGATACTGCAGGTTTAATAAAAAAAAACAAAATTGATAAAAATAGTCTTGATTTTTATGTCACAAAAAAAACTTTATCAATTATAAATGATATTAATTTAAATATTTTTCTTATTGATATTGATCAAGGCTTTGATACTCAATCTAAAAAAATATTTAATTTAATTTATCAAAAATCTAATATTTTATTATTTATAATTAATAAAACTGATTTAGTTAAAAAAAATAAAAAGAAAGTAATTAATGAATTAATTAAGGATATTAATTATGAATTTTCTCAATCTAAAAATATAATTATTATACCAATTTCAACATTAAATAAAAAAGATATTTTATTTTTAAAAAATAAGATTCGTGAACTTATTTTAGAAATAAATAAAAATATATCAACTTCACAAATTAATAAGTGGTTAAATCATGTTGTTGCAAACAATTCTCACCCAAGAATAAATGGAAAAGAAGTTAAATTTAAATATGGCACTCAAGTTTCAAAAAATCCTTTAACAATAAAAATTTTTTCTAACTTTTCTAAAGAAATATCTAATTCATACAAAAGATATTTGCTTAATAATTTTTATAACTTCTTTAAAATTAAAAGTAGAAATTTAAAAATTTTATTTTCTAAATCTAAAAACCCTTATGATTAGCAACTATTGATCTGTACTTGTATAACTCTCAATAATATTATTATTATATTCAGAAATTTGTTTGAGAATATTTGAATTTTCTACAAAAAATAAATGAAAATTTTTCAATATCTCAACATCATAATTATCAGTTAAATACAATACACTACTATAAATTATATATGAAAATAGAATGCCATATAAGATTCCAAAAAATTTATCAAATATGACTCCTAAAATTTGTTTATCTAAGTCACTATTTAAAAATTTTCTTATTCTTTTTAATATAAATAAACTAATTAAGAAAATTATTGGTATTGAAATTATTATACTTATAACGTTTACAAACTGTTCAAATCTTTGTAAAAAATTAATATTCAAGAGTTGTTCTCTTAAAAAATCTGAAAGATATTGATAACTATATATGGTTAGAAATACAGAACCAACCCATGTTAATAACCCTAATATAGAATTAATAAATCCTTTCCAGAGACTAAATACAACAATTACTGCAGTTAAAATTAATACTACATAATCGAAAAATATTAATTCAAAGTTTAAAAAAGTCATTTTTGATATTTCAATATTGATGGTAAAGTAATTAGAACTCCTATCATAGCAAATATCATTGCTAAACTTGTAAATAGACCAAAATAAACTGTAGGAACAAAGTTTGATAGACAAAGAGTAAGGAAGCCAGAAGTGATTGCAATAGATGTAATTAAAACTGCATTACCTACTGTTAAATGTGTTTTTTCAATCATTTCACTATGATTTTTTCCTAACTTTAGATTTTCTTTGTAACGATAGATATAATGTATTGTATTATCAACGGCTATACCAATTGATATTGCTGCAATTGTAATTGTCATTATATCAAGTGGTATTTTAAGCAATCCAATTAAACCAAGAATAAAAGTTGAAGCAAATATATTCGGAATTATTCCAATTATACTTAATTTTAAAGATCTAAACAATATTACAAACATTATAAAAATAGCTAAAATTACAAAACCTAAAGATTTTATTTGTGAGCTAAATAAAGATTTTAACATGTTATTATATAATACTAATAGACCGTTAACTTTAAATTCTTCCAAGTTATCAAATTGATTCAATAAAAAAGAATTGATATCATTAATAAGATCATTTCTTTTAATATCTTTCGAATCTTTGACTCTTGTAGAAATTTTTATCATATTTTTTTCAACATTTAGATAAGGATCAATTAAATCAGTTTTATAATCTATAGGTATTTCATTATATAATACTGATAATTCAAACATTGATAAATCACTTTTATTTATTTGATTTGCAATATCTATAAGTGAATAAATTGAAGTAACTTTCCCAATTTCTATTCTATTATCTAGATATTGGTGAACAAATTTGATTGTTTCAATTTTTTCATTTGTGAACCAAATATTATTTTCTTCTCCAAACAGATCATCTGAGAAAAAATCATCTTCAATTTCTAAATCATCTTCTTCTTCAGCTATTATTGTTGTATCAACTATTTGATCATCGTTTTTGAATTTAAGAATAATGTCTAATGGTGTAGTTCCGCCTAATTCATTATCTATAAGATACATTCCTTTATAAATTTCTGTATTTTTTTTAAAATATTTTATAAATGAGTTTTCAACATTCAGATTGGTAATTCCATATAGAGATATGAAAAATATTAGAATGTTTAATCCAAGAATATATTTACTATTCTTATATGCAAAAGGATAAAAAGATTTTAAAAAACTCAAATTTAGAGAATAGCTTTTTTCCTCCTTTGAAAAGAAAGAAATAATTAGAGGTAAGATTACAAATGATGAAATTAAAACTATTAATAATGCTATTATCATTATAATTCCAAAATCAATCACAGGTTTAATATCTGATATTACTAAAGATACAAAAGCAACAATTGTAGTTAGAAAGGTATAAAAACAAGGCCAAAACATCATTCTAAAATTTTCAATAATTTTTATATCTCTTTGTAAATAATTATTCATTATATGAACATTCATAGAAATAGATAAAACAAACATTAAGGATAAGAAGTTTGCTGAAACTGCTGTAATTTCAAAATTTATAAAACCAGCTAAACCTATTGACAAATAAACTGCACTAATTGACGTAAATAAAATAGCAAATACCCATTTGACTCTTCTAAAAATTATGAAAAGAATTAAAATTATAATTAAAAGTACAATTAAACTGAATGTTAAAATATCATTTTTTACATAAGAAATAACATCGCTTGATATCATTTCTACCCCACCTAAATAGTATGTAAAATCTTTATTGCTATTAGTAATAATATTTCTTATTTTTTTAATTAATTCATTTCTCTCTTTGTCTATTTCTGTTTTTATGCTGTAATATTTTCCTTGAGATAGGTATAAATTTTTGTTTTCTTTAAGATCAAGTGCTTTATTGTTTTCATTAAGGAAAATTACAATAGAAGTTATATTTTTATTCTCGTTAATAATTTGATCACTATAGATAGGGCTTTTTGCAAACTCATTTAAAACATCTTTAATTGCTAAATTGGTATCAATTATAGTTTCATAATTATCATTTGCTAAATCTAAAAGGTTAGTTTTATTTAAAAGAAGAATAGGGGCTTTATTAATATTAAAAACAGAATACACCTCTGGTAATGCCGATAATTTTTTGCTTATCTTTTCTATTTCAGTTAATAATAACTTATCTATTTTGTCTTTACTTTTTATAGCTATTACAAGACTATTTTTTGTAGGAAATAAATCTTGATAATAAGAAAAATATTTAAAATCTTCATCGCCTTGTGATACCAGACTATCTGAAGACGCATCAATTCTGAAATCTCTTATATAAAAACTAGTTAATATTAATGATACAATGAGAAAAAATAATAAAATTATTTGTAATTTTTTACTCATATTTTCTATAAACTCTTTTACCGATAGATGTCATAATTTCATTAGGTATAGTTTTGCATAATTTTGCAAATTTATCTATTTTATGCTCGTCATTTATAATGTCCAAATACATTCCTATATTCAAATCATGACTAGATTTTGAAATATCTACAGTAAATGTATCCATTGAAATCCTTCCAATTATCTTGAATCTATTTTTTTTAAAATAAACATATCCTTTATTGCTTAATGATCTAGGTATGCCATCCTCATATCCAAGGCCTACAATAGCAACTTTGATTTTTGTTTTTGTTTTATAAGTTCTATTGTAACCAACATATTGGTTTTTTTTAATAAATTTAATTAGTATAATTTTTCCTTTTAAACTAACTACATTTTTAATTCTTTTACCTAATTTTTTATTTTCAAAACCTCCATAAATACCTATTCCTGGTCTAATCATGTCATATAAATATGATTTATTTAAAACAGCGCCATGAGAATTAGCTAAACTAAAAATTATTTTATTATTATTAAATTTATTTTTTAATCTAGTAAAAATTTTCTTTTGTTTTAAACTGTATTTATTATTAAATTCGTCAGCACTAGATAAGTGACTTATAATTAATTGAATATTTTTATTTTTAAAATCTATTTCTTTTGTTTTCTCTATTGGAATTCCCAATCTATTTATTCCTGTATCGACATGAATAGCAAATTTTAATCCAGAATTTTTAATTCTAATATATTCTTCTATACTATTAATAACTGGAATAAGGTTTGAATTAAAAAATCTATTTAAATTGTAATCTTGTAATCCATTTAAAATAAAAATATTTATTAATTTGTTTTTACTTTTTAATTTTAAACCTTCATCTAATGTAGCAACAAAAAAATGTTTACAGCTATTCTTTAATAAGAGGTCAAATACTTTTTTATCTCCTAATCCATACGCATTTGCTTTAATTGTTGGGGCAACAATTAAGTTTTTCTTTAATTTTTTGAAAAAATTATAATTATAAATTAAGTTATTTGTATTTATATTTAAGATACCACTTTTTTTAATCACTCGATAATATTATCATAATCTTTCGATGTTAAGTCACTGAATTTTGTATAATTTGCATCAAAGTGCATTTTTATTGATCCAATTGGCCCATGTCTTTGTTTTGCTATAATTATTTCTGCTTTATTATAATTTTCATTAGTTAGTTGCTGCCATCTTGAAACTCTTTCATTGTATTTCATATCATCTTCTTCGGATTTTCTAATTGGCTCTAATCTTTCTAAATAATAACTTTCTCTATATATAAACATTACAACATCGGAGTCTTGTTCAATTGTACCACTTTCTCTTAAATCAGATAATTGAGGTCTTTTATCTTCTCTTTGTTCAACCTGTCTTGAAAGTTGTGACAAGGCAATTATTGGGATATTTAATTCTTTTGCAATAGATTTTAATCCTCTTGTGATTTCAGATATTTCCTGAACTCTACCATCATTTCTTTTATTTGATGACGAAGACATTAACTGCAAATAATCTATAATTATTAAATTAATATCATATAATCGCTTTAATCTTCTCGCTCGCGCTCTTAACATAGGTATAGTCAGTACGGGATTATCATCTATTATTAGGTTTAAATTTTCTAGTTCAGATGATGTTTTTGCAATTTTATTAAAATCATTTTTACTAAGTTCAGCTTTTCGCATTTTATCTCCAGAAATTTTTGTCTGTTCCGCTAAAATTCTTGTAGCTAATTGCTCAGATGACATTTCTAAGGAAAAGAATGCAACTTTACCGCCATCTATAATTTTTTTATTTTCAAATTCATCTTTTTCTTCTTGATATTTTATTGCACAGTTAAAAGCAATATTAGTGCCTAAGGCAGTTTTGCCCATTGACGGCCTGCCTGCTATTATTATCAAATCAGATTTATGTAATCCACCTAGTTTATTATCTAAATCTTTAAAACCTGTTGGCACACCGGCTATTTTACCTTCTCTTTTATAGGCTTCACTTATAATTTCAACTGCACCCTGCAGAGCATTGCCAAAATTTACAAACGATCTATCTGAATTTCCACTTTGTGATAAGTTATATAAATCATTTTCAGCATTTTCTATTAGATTCTCAGCTGTTTCATCATTGTTTGAATGTGTCTCTTGTATTATATTTTGAGCAACACCAACTAAATTTCTTTTTACATATAAATCATAGATTATTTTACCATAATTATAAGTATTTTGCGTCGAGGGAGCACTATCTTTAAGTTGATTTAGATAATTAACTTTATTTAAATTATCATTATCATCAGGAAGATAGTTCTTGAGAGTTATTGGTGAAACTAGAATATTTTTATCTAATAAATTTTTAATAGTAGTAAAAATTATTTTATTTGCCTCATCTACAAAGTGATTTTCATTAAGAAAATCAGATACTTTTTCATAATTCTTATTATCCCACAAAATACAGCCAATAAGTGCTAATTCAGCATCAGTATTTGAGAAGTTATTTTCTAAATTTTCAGTATTTTGGTTTGAATTTAATAATTCTACTGACATTCATAATCATTAAACTATCTTAAAAAAATCAACAACAACAAGTAAGAAATTTAAGTTGATAATATATTAATAATGTGAATAAATTAGTTTTTTTGGATAGTAACTGTGAACTCTTCATTAATTCCTTCATAAGGATTAATTTCTATTAAATGTTCACCAATTGATTTAATTTGATTTCTTATGATTATATCATCTGACTTTACTTTTAAATTTTTATTTTCAAGAAAGTCGATAATTTCTTTTTTAGATATTGAGCCGTAAAGCTGATCTTTCTCATCAGCTTCTTTGTTGAATATAATATTAAGTTTTTTTATTTCACTTAATAATTTTTTTGCATCATTTAATTTAATTTCTTCATTCTTTTTCATTTCATCTTTTATTTTTTCATAATATTCATTATTTTTTTTATTTTCTCTTAGAGCCATATTATTTGGAAAAAGGTAATTTCTTGCATAACCAGGTTTAACTGAAACCTTGTCTCCAATTCTTCCAAGTTTTTTAATATTTGTTGTTAGAATTACTTTCATAACGGAAGTGATTTATTGGTATAGGACATCAATGATAAGAAACGAGCTCGTTTAATTGCCTTAGCTAACTCTTTTTGTTTTTTTCTAGATACACCTGTAATTCTGCTAGGTATAATTTTTCCTTTTTCTGTAATGTATCTAGATAATAGTCTAACATCTTTATAATCTATAACAGGAGATCCAGGTTGACTAAATGGACAAAATTTTTTTCTATTCTCAAAAGGTGAGTTAGGTCTATCTTCTTTTTTTCTATTAAATTTATTTTTTTTCATTGCTAAGTTTTGTTGGAAGTTCTTGATGATCTTTTACTTTGATAAAAATATATCTGATTAAGTTTTCTGATTGATTTAATTCTTTACTAACTTCTTTGACTATTGATCCTGAAGCTTCAATTTGAAGAAACATGTAAAATGCTTTTTTAAATTTATTAATATTGAAACTTAGATCTCTCAGACCCCATTTTTCCTCATTGATTATTTTTGCTGATCTAGATTGCAATTTAGATTTGAAGCTATCTATTTCACTATTAAAAGAATTAGCAGATAGGTCAGGACTCAATATAAGTACTACTTCAAATTTGTTCATATAACTCCATGGTTTATCTTATATTTAATAATATTAGAGAAGTTGAACTTGCATATATTTAATTTTTAAAATAAATCAAGGATTAATGACTTCAATAGTTTTTCCTGGTCAGGGTAGTCAAAGTGTAGGAATGGTAAAGGATTTCCATGATAATTTTAAAATTGCCAAATTAATTTTTGAAGAAATAGAAGATTATACCAAAATAGATATTAGAAAAATTATATTCGAAAACCATGAAGATATGTTAAATTTAACTCAATATACTCAAATTTGTATATTTGCTTCCTCATATGTAATTTTCAAAATAATTTGTGATGAAAAAGGTATTCTTAACAAAAAGATAAATATAATGATGGGCCATTCATTAGGTGAGTATACAGCCCTCGCTTGCAGTAATAAGATTGATTTAAAGGATTGTTGTTTAATACTTAAAAAAAGAGGTGAATTGATGAATAATGCTGTTTCACCTAAAGAAACTACAATGGCTGCACTTATTGGAAAAGATTCTATTTCAGTACAGAAGATAATTGATGATAATGATTTAAATCTAGAAATTGCAAATGATAACTCGAATATACAAATTGTTATATCTGGAGATGTTCAAGAAATAGAAAATAGTAGAGAATTATTTTTAAAAAATGATATAAAAAAATTTGTGACTCTAAATGTATCTGCCGCTTTTCATAGTAAATATATGATTAAAGCACAAGAAGAATTAGCCTTAGAAATTGAAAATTTAATTTTTAAAGAAAATCAAATTAAGATTATATCTAATTATGATGCAAATATTTATGATGATACTCTTTCAATAAAAAAAAATTTACAAAAGCAAATGGCTAATAGAGTTAATTGGACTCAAAGTATAAAAAAACTTGAAGAAATTGGTGAAAATAAAATAATAGAAATTGGTCCTAATAAAGTATTAAGTGGTTTAATAAAGAGAATCTCAAATAAATTTGATATTATTTCTTTTAATCAAATTTCAGATTTAAATTAAATGAATAGAAATAAAAAAATATTTGTAACTGGTGCATCTGGAGGTATAGGTTCAGCAATTTGTGATAAATTTATAAATAAAAATTTTACATTGGTTGTTACTTCATCTTCTGATGAAAAAATTTTATATTTAAAAAATAAATATGGAGATGGTCATTATTATTATCAAGTTGATTTTTCTAATTCAGAAAACTTGCAGGATTGTTTGGATCAAATATCTAATGATCATAAAGATATTTCAGTAATCGCAAATAATGCTGGAAAAACCCATGATAGTCTCATCTTCAGGATGAAAAATGAACAATGGTCTGAAGTAATACAAACTAATCTTAATTCAAATTATCAAATAATTAAATCTTTATTGCCAAATATGCTCTCTAACAAATATGGAAAAATTATTGGCATTTCTTCTATAGTTGGTTCAACTGGTAATCCAGGTCAGGCAAATTACGTTGCATCTAAATCAGGTCTTGTTGGTCTTTATAAATCAATTGCACTAGAAGTTGCTAAAAGAAATATAAATGTCAACATAATTTCTCCAGGTTTTATATCAACATCTATGACTGACAAATTAAATGATGATCAAAAGAAAAATTATTTATCAAGAATTCCCATGATGAGATTTGGTGATCCTCAAGAAATTGCAAATTTAGTATATTTTTTATCTACAGACGATTCCGCATACATAACTGGTCAAAATATTCATATTAATGGTGGTATGTTAATGGTTTAATTTGTTGACATATAATGAAATAATAATCTAAAAGAAATTATAAGGAGAAAAATATGAGTGAAATACAAGACGAGGTAAAAAAAATTGTTGTAGATCATTTGGGTATTGACGAGTCAAAAGTTATTCCTGAAGCAAAATTCATAGATGATTTAGGTGCTGACAGTTTAGACACAGTAGAATTAGTCATGGCATTTGAGGAAAAATTTGGAATTGAAATTCCAGATGATGCTGCTGAGACGATCCAAACTGTTCAAAATGCTATAGATTATATTCAAAGTAAAAAATAAACCTAGATATAATAAAATGAGAAGAGTTGTTGTTACTGGTATGGGTTTACTAACTTCTCTTGGGAACGATTTAGATAAGTCATGGGACAATTTAATTAATAAAAAGTCTGGTATTAAGAAAATTGATCACTTCGATGTATCCAATTTACCAGCTAAAATAGCTGGTTACATAAATAATAATCCAGATGACAAAGATTATTTTAATAAATCCTCTATTCTTGAAGTAAGAGACATTAATAGAAATGATAGATTTATACAGTACGGAATTGTTGCTGCAAAAATGGCAATAGATGATTCTGACTTAAATAATATTAGTGACGAAGAAAAATTTAGAGTTGGAGTCTCAGTTGGCTCTGGTATTGGTGGACTTGAAACAATATATGAAGGATCGTTAACTATAAATAATGAAAAGCCAAGAAAATTATCTCCATTTTTTATACCTTCATCGCTAGTAAATCTTCTCTCAGGACAAATTTCAATTAAATATGGTTTTAAGGGGCCAAATCATTCTGTTGTAACAGCTTGTGCAACTGGGGCTCATTCTATTGGAGATGCAGGTGAAATGATAAAAAGAGGAGCTGCGGATATAATGATAGCGGGTGGTTCTGAAGCAGCTGTTTGTAAATTAGGTATTGCTGGTTTTTGTGCTGCAAGAAGTCTTAGCACATCTTATAATAATACACCTCATGAAGCATCAAGACCATGGGATAAAGATAGAGATGGATTTGTGATGGGAGAAGGGGCAGGTATATTAATACTTGAAGAAATGGAAAATGCAAAAAAAAGAGGAGCTAAGATATATGCTGAATTAGTAGGGTATGGAATGTCAGGAGATGCTCACCACATTACTTCACCTGCTGAAGATGGTGATGGTGGATACAGAGCTATGAAGGCAGCATTAGATATGGCTAAAATACATACAGACCAAATTGATTATATAAATGCTCATGGAACTTCTACTGTAAAAGGTGATGAAATAGAACTTAATGCGATTTCTAGATTATTTAAACATAACATATTTGTCAGTTCAACAAAATCATCTATTGGCCATCTTCTTGGTGCTGCTGGAAGTGTTGAGGCAATTTTTTCAATTATGTCTTTAAATAATAATATTTTACCCGCTACATTAAATTTGAATAATCCAATAGAGACAAGTAATATTAATTTAGTTCCAAATTCACCTCTAGAAAAAAATATTTCATTTGCCTTAAGTAATTCATTTGGATTTGGAGGGACTAACACTGCATTATTATTTAAAAATATTTAGTGTCTCATTAATATCCGTCTTTCTTTCTATTTCTATTTATATTTCATATCTTTTTAATAAAGAGATAAAATTAAATGATAATCCTTTAAAAATTGAAAAAGGAGAAAAAATAGTAAATATTATTAGCAAAAATATTTACAATTACAGTAAGTTAGATTTTGAGATTATTAAATTATATATTAAAATTAATCATTTTTTTAAAAAAAAAATAATTCACTATGGTGATTTTAATATAAACGATAAGGCTTCATTGTTTGAATTTATAAATACAATATCTCAACCTAGTAATATATTAAATAAAATTACAATTGTGGAAGGCTGGTCTAAAAAACAATTAAATTTAGAATTGTCAAAATATTTCAAAGATTTTCATACAATTCCATATGAAAATATTATCGCTGATACATATTATTTTCAAAATAATATTAGTTTTGAATCTTTTTTAAAAAAACTTAAAAAAGATAAACAAAACTATATTGAAACATATCAAAATAATAAAATATTTAATAAATTTAATCAAATTGAAATTATGACTATTGGTTCTTTGTTAGAAAAGGAGGGTTTAGACTACCAGGATAAAATGTTAATTTCCTCTGTAATTTATAATCGACTAAATATAAAAATGAAATTACAAATTGATGCAACAGTAATATATTCTCTCACAAATGGTAATTATGATTTAGAGCGGAAATTACTGAAAAGTGATTTGAAGATAAATCATCCATTTAATACATATTTATATAATGGTTTGCCTCCAAAACCTATATCATACGTAGGTAAGAAAACTTTAGATATTTTGTTTGAAAATTATCTGACAGATTTTTTGTTTTATTTTTTTGATTATTCTTTAAATAGACATATATTTTCAAAAACTTTTAAAGAACACAAAAAAAAATTAAATGAGTACAGAAATAGAAAATAAATTAATTATCATATCTTCCCCTTCTGGAGCTGGAAAAACAACGTTATGTAAATTACTTATAAAAAAAATGAAAAATATCACGCTATCTATTTCGTATACGTCAAGAAATAAAAGATTAAATGAAACTAATGGTAAAGATTATTACTTTGTAAGTAAAAAAAAATTTGAAAATCTCAAAAAAAAGAATTTTTTTATAGAAACTGCAACTAATTTTAAAAATTTATATGGCTCACCTATTAAAAATATAACTTTGTCTAAAAAATATAAAAAACATGTATTATTTGATATAGATTGGAAAGGCGCAAGAAAGATAAGAAAAAAATACAAACAGAATGAGATTATAGATTTTTTTATATTACCACCTTCAAAATCAGAACTTAAAAGGCGCTTAGTGAAAAGGGGTAGAGATAATAATAAGGAGATAAACCTTAGACTTTCATATGCTATAGATGAAATGAAGCACTATAATGAATACAAATACGTTTTAATTAATGAAAAAGTACAAAATACAGTTAAAGAAATAAAAAGAATTATAGAGTATCATGAGCTAATTATTGCTCAAAAAAAATTCCTCAAAACTAAATTAAAAAAAATTATAAATAGTTAATAAATCTTCAATATTTAATTGATCAACTCTTTTATTTAGCATCTTATTTTCTGATTTAATATTTAAATTATTATAAATTTTTTTTCGAACATTTTTAAAAATAATTTTTGAAAAATTTATAGCATCTTGTAAATCAATATTATTATTTTTAAATACAAATTTTACTACAGTTGATTGTACTTTTGGTTTTGGTATAAATACTTTAGAAGAAACATCAAAACATCTAGTAAAGTTAGAAACAACTTTTGTTAAAAATTTATATTTATTCATTTTTGGTAAATTATAATCAAATTTATAAGCTACTTCCTTTTGAATCATAAAAATCATTTTAGAAATATTTTTATTATAATTAAATAAATATAAAATAATTTTTGTAGAAATATTATAAGGCAAGTTTGATATTATTATTAAATTTTGAAAATTACTTAAATTGTATTTAAGAATATCATCACCATCGATTTTAATTTTTTTGTTATATTTATATTTTTCGTATAAAATATTTCTTAATTTAAAATCTTTTTCAATTAAAATGATTTTTTTAGGATTTCTTTCTAAAATATTGTCAGTTAAAAAACCATGACCAGGTCCTATTTCAATAATAATCTTATTATATACATCAGTTTGATCAATAATTTTTTTAGATATATTTCTATCAATTAAAAAATTTTGACTTAATGATCTTTTAGCCTTTATCATTAATCATTCTATTTTTATAAATTTTATTAATTAATTTATAACAATTAATAAATGATTTATTTGAAATATCATTTGAACTAATTAAATTATAAGCTGTTCCATGATCTGGGGAAGTTCTAATAATATCTAAGTTTCCAGTATAATTCACACCAGAGAATTGACTTATATATTTGAATGGAATTAATGCCTGATCATGATAAATAAAAATAAAACAATCATATTTACTTAAATTATTTTTAATTAATACACTATCTGCAGAGTAGGGGCCTGATATATTTATTTTTTCATTTTGAAGTTTATTTACAACAGGAATTATAAAATTGATTTCTTCTTTTCCTATTTTACCATTTTCACCTGAATGAGGATTAAATCCAGAAATAATTATTTTAGGTTTTTTAATATTGAAATCAACTTTTAATGTATTGTTAATATTATAAATTTGATTAAATAAAAATTTTTTATTTTTTATAACACTTGAAATTTTATTTACTTCTATATGAGTTGTTAAAGGTGAGATAATAATTTTTTTATGATATAAAATCATATTTACATTTTCTTTTTTATTTATTTTTTGAAAAAACTCTGTATGACCAATAAATTTTTTATCTATTTTGTTTATTATTTTATCTTTCCTAAGTGGAAGAGTTATCATACCAATACAAGTTTTATTGATACAATATTTATATGCATACTTTAATGATTTATAGGTATTATCATCCAAAGAATTAGCATTAAATGAAAATATATTTATTATTTTTTTAGAGAAATTTACATTAGATAAATTTTTATTGATTTTATTCAATTTAAATTTTAATTTATTTTTAACTAAATATTTTTTAATAATTTCAATATTTGAAAATAAAATAAAATTATTTATTTCGTTATTTCTCCATGAATTTAATAATATTTTAATTCCTATACCATTAATATCACCAATCGTAATTGCAATTGCTTTATTCATTAATCATAGTCAAATTATAAATTTTAGAATATTTATTTATAAATTTACTTTCAATCTCTGTTATATTAAAATTGATAAATTTATTTTGATTAATATTTTTTAATATTTCTTTATCAAATTTTATATTACACAAAACAATATAGACAATTTCATTGTCGGACTCATATTTTATATAATCATTTATAT
Source organism: uncultured Alphaproteobacteria bacterium (assembly GCA_902605135.1). Lineage (GTDB taxonomy): Bacteria > Pseudomonadota > Alphaproteobacteria > HIMB59 > CACPNW01. The sequence goes on along the minus strand of CACLBK010000010.1, from coordinate 276 downwards.
TAACTAAATTACTTTTTAATTCATTATTTAAATCTATTAGTTTGTATTCTTTATTGATTATATTTGGATCATCCTTGAGTTTTATTAAATTTTGGCAGTTTAAAAATTCATTATTCAATATTTTTTTTGATTTAACACTGTATAAATTTGCTAAAATAGCCTCATAGGTCTCAAAGCTTTTTTTAATAAAAATTACAGATATATTATTTTTTTTTTCAATAATAAAAAAATTTCTATTAGATACAATATTGTTTTTAATTGTTTTATCTATTTCAT
>CACLBK010000009.1 GCA_902605135.1 uncultured Alphaproteobacteria bacterium | reverse complement strand
AGCACTTTAATATTATTTATATAAAAAAAAACAATGATATATATGACCAAAAGAATATCGAAAATCTTAAAGGAAACGTTTAGATAATCTTCTTCTCTGTAATCATCAAAAATAGTAAATGTATTTTTATCAAATATCTCATTATAATTTATACTTTTATTTTCAATTTTTAAAATATAACTTTGGAACTCTAATTTTTCTATTTGTTTACTTTCATCAATGCTAATTTTAAAGCCATTATTTAATTTAAAGCTATATTGATTGTTTTCACTAATTATATTTCCGTTTATAGCATATACAATATTTTCTTTATCATCACTAAAACTAATAAATATATCTTTATACTCATTATTATTTTTTTCAAAGTCAAGTATAGTGGTATTATTCAAATTTAGAAAATTAGAAAAACCCATCTTATTAAAATCAATTGTATTTCTTAGTTCAAATTCTTTAATTTTATAAATTTCATATACTCTTGGAGCAAAATAAAGATTTAATAATGTAAATATCGTTATTATTGTTAAAAAAAATAATATCAAAGAGCTTTTAAATGGTCTTAATCCTAGACCAAGTGAGATAATGGCAACTAATTCATTATCTCTGTTTAGTTTTAAAAAACATAATAGTAATCCAAAAATCAATATAAACGGAATAATAACCGTAATCAAATTAGGAATTAAGTAAAAAGAAAGAAAAAGTATATCTAATATTCTTATATTTAAAAAATTGGTTATAGTAAAAAGTCTTGTTATTTGCAATAACCACGCAATTGATAAAAAAATAAACAAAACTAAGGTAAAGTATTTTATTATTTGTAAGTATAAATAGATATTAATTTTATAAATAAACATAACAACTTTAATTTTTTAATACAATATAGGTTTTAATTATCATGTATTATTAATTATTTTCTTAATTTTATCAAAATATAGACAAAATCAAATTACTTAATTAGAAGCCATAGATTATAAAGGAGTATTTATGAGGAGAACTTTTTCGATTATTAAGCCTGATGCTACAAAAAGAAACATAACAGGCTCTATTAATAAAATTATTGAGGATAATAATTTAGTTATTATAGCACAAAAAAGAATTAAACTTTCACAAGAGAAAGCTGAAGGTTTTTATGCTATTCATAAGGAAAAACCTTTTTTTAAAGAACTTATTGAATACATGACTTCAGGGCCTGTTGTAGTTCAAGTTTTAGAAGGTGATAATGCAGTAGAAAAATATAGAAAAATAATGGGAGCTACTAATCCTGAAAATGCTGAAAACGGAACAATTAGAAAATTACATGCTTTAAATATACAAGAAAATTCTGTTCATGGATCAGATTCAAATGAAAATGCTAAAATTGAAATAAATTATTTTTTTAATGATTATGAAATATTTAATAACTAAATAATGAAAATATAATTATCAAAATAATTGCTACTAAAATTATTGTATAAATTGTAAGTTTATTAAAAGTTTTCCATGTTTGTGCCTTATCTTTGGCAATATTATCTTTATTATAATCCATACAAATTATAATAATTAATATTTGGCTTTTTTGCAATAATATAATGAAATACTTTTTTTTAACTTTATTTGTAATTTTTATAAATAGCTATTTATATGCTAACAATCTATTTGAAACACCATTTTATAATATCGAATTTACATCAAAGAACATTGAAGAAGATAAAATAAGTGAAATCAAAAAAATTAAATTTAAAACTATTGAATCTATCTTTAAAAAAACATTATTAGATAAGAATGTTGAAGAGATTAATAATTTTTTAACTGAAGACTTAATAAATACTTTTATAAAAAATATATTAATCAATGATGAGAAAATAGTAAATGACCTATATGTGTCAAAGTTTAAAATAAATTTTGATAAAAAAAAAATAATAGATTTTTATAGAAAAGAAAAATTTTCCTATATTGAATACTACCCAAAAAAAATTTTATTAATAATATATGAAGAAAACGAATTTATTGAAAATCTTTTTACAAGAAATAATGTTTTTTATAATTATATACAAAAAAATATAGATAATCATAATTTATTTACATTACCAAATATGGATATTAACGATAGATTTATTTTAAAAAAAGAGGATTTAGAGAATAGGAATTTAGATAAAATAAGAAATTTTTCTAAAAAATATAATCTAAATAATACTGCTATTATTTTAATTAAGGCAAATGAAGATAAATTTACTTATGAATTAATTGTATACTCTGATGGAGTAATTTTAGAAATAAAAGAAGATTCCAAAAAAATTGAATTGGATAATTTTTTTAAAAAAATAGAACATGAAACTTTAAATATTTGGAAAAAAATTAATAGCATTCAAAATAATTCTTTAAATTTTTTAAGTTGTAAGATTAAATATTTTAATATGTTTGAATTAAAAGAGATCAGAAATAAAATTAAAAATATATCAATTATTGAAAATTTAAATGTAAAATCTTTGTCTTATAAAAGTATTAATTATGATATTTATTATTATGGAAATACAAAAATTCTATTTAAATTATTTCAATTAAATAATTTAAAAGTTAATAAATATGATGATATTTGTATAATCAGATTATGATAAATAAGCAAAAAAGTTTCAGTTATAAATTTAATGACAAAGATGATGAAAATAATTTTTTTGTTAATAAAACAAATTATAGTGCATTTAATATTTTAATTAATAGTAATGCTAATTTTTTATTTCTATATGGACCTAAAAAATCAGGAAAAACCTTTTTATCAAAAATTTGGTTAAAGAAAAATAAAGCTATACAATTAAATAAAAAATATGAATTATTCTTTGATAATAGAACAAATTTATTAATTGATGATTTATTATATTATGATGAAGAAAAAATTTTCCATATTGTTAATAATTCTTTGTTAAAAGATTTAAAAATATTAATTACTTCTCATAGTAAAATAAATGAAATAAAATTTAAATTCAAAGATTTATCTTCTCGTTTAAAAACATTTTCTAATACAGAAATTAAACAACCAGATGACGAAATGCTTATAACAATTCTAACCAAATTACTAATTGATAAACAATTTATAATAAATTCCAATGATATCTTTGACTATATACTTAAAAGAGTAGATCGAACCTATCTTGGTATTAACGATATTGTAAGTAAGTTAGATATATTATCGTTAGAAAAAAAAAGGCAATTAACAATACCATTAATAAAAGAAATAATATAGATGGTTCAAAAAAATGAATAAATATAGATCACATTTCTGCTCAGAATTAACAATAAATAATTTAGGAAATGTTGTCACTTTATCAGGTTGGGCAGATACAATCAGAGATCATGGAAATTTATTATTTATTGATTTAAGGGATAATTATGGAATTACTCAATGTGTTATTGATGGAACACATTCAAAGTTTGATGAAATTAACAAATTAAGTAATGAAAGTGTTTTGACTATTTTTGGAAAAGTAATCAAAAGATCTGATGAAACAATAAATAAAAATCTTTCAACTGGCCAAATTGAAGTTCAAATTGAAGACTATAAATTATTATCAAAATCTGAAATACTTCCTCTACCTGTCAATTCTGATATTGAATATGGTGAAGAAATTAGATTAAAATATAGATTTTTAGATTTAAGAAGAAATAAATTACACAAAAACATCATTTTAAGAAGTAAAATAATATCAGACATTAGAAAGAAAATGATAGATAGAAATTTTGTAGAATTTCAAACACCCATCCTTACTTCATCATCTCCAGAAGGAGCAAGAGATTATTTGGTTCCATCTAGGATACATAAAGGAAAATTTTATGCTCTTCCTCAAGCACCTCAGCAATTTAAACAATTATTAATGATAGCTGGTTTTGATAAATATTTTCAAATTGCTCCATGTTTCAGAGATGAAGATAGCAGGGCAGATAGATCTCCAGGTGAATTCTATCAATTAGATTTTGAAATGAGTTTTGTGACGCAGGAAGATGTATTTGAAGCTATTGAACCAGTTTTATTTGAAATATTTGATGAAAATAAAAAAAATAATGAAATTAAGGTAAGTCCGTTTCCATTTAGGAGAATACCTTATAATGAGTCGATGGAAGTTTACGGTTCTGATAAGCCTGATTTACGAAATCCACTAGTTATAGATGATTATACAAATGTGTTTAAAGGTTCAAATTTTAAAATATTTAGCAATCAAATAGAAAAAGGATCAGTTGTTAAGGGAATAATTGTTAAAAATACTGGCGATCAACCTAGGAGTTTCTTTGATAAATTAAACAATTGGGCAAGAGAAGAGGGTGCGGCTGGATTAGGTTATATTTCATTTACAGAAAATAGTTTTAAAGGTCCTATTGCAAAGAATTTAAATGAAGATCAATTATTATTATTAAAACTTGAAGAAAATGATTCAATATTTTTCATATGTGATAAATTAAAAGAGGCCCAATTATTTTCTGGTAAAGTAAGAGAAAAAATTTGTAATGATTTAAATTTACTAAATAAAAATTCTTTTGAATTTTGTTGGATAGTTGATTTTCCAATGTATGAAATTGATGAAAAAACTAATAAAATACAATTTAGCCATAATCCTTTTTCGATGCCTCAAGGTGAGATGGAAGCTTTAGAAAAAAAAGATCCTCTTGATATAAAAGCGTTTCAATATGATATTGTATGTAATGGTGTAGAGTTATCTTCTGGAGCAATTAGAAATCATAAACCAGAAATTATGTATAAAGCCTTTGATATAGCTGGATATTCTAAAGAAGATTTAGAAGAAAAATTTTCAGGAATGCTTAATGCTTTAAAATTCGGAGCACCTCCTCACGGCGGTAGTGCACCAGGTATTGATAGAATTGTTATGTTAATTGCTGATGAACCAAATATTAGAGAAGTAATAGCATTCCCAATGAATCAACAAGCTATGGATTTAATGATGGACGCCCCTGCAAGTATCGATAAAGAACGATTAGAAGAATTAGGTATTAAATTAATAGATAAAAATTAATCCCGTTCCAAAAATCGCAATAATTGTTCCCACCCACGCACTAAAAGAAGGGATTTTTTTTGTTAATATCCACAAAAGAAATAATATCATTATTGGACTGGTTGAAGATAAAGTTGCAACAATACCTGCATCAGCTTTTTGTAATGCGATTAAAAGTAAACTCATACCTAAGGCCATTCCTAAAAAGCCACTAAGAATTGATTGGTAAATAATTTTTGCTGTAAGATTAACTTTTGTATTAAAAACTTCATAATTTAAAAAAAATGTAAATGATAAAAAAATACATGAAATAGTAGTTCTAATTGCTGCTGAAGCTATTGGATCTGCTCCATCTGATAATATAGGTTTCATCATAACCAATCCAATTGCTTGGAATAAAGCGGCTCCAATGGATAAAATAATTCCTATATAAAGTGAACCTTCTACTTTTTCCCATCTATGCTCAGATCTTTTTTTATCTCCATAGGAAATTGCAAAAACAACACCAAAAAAAACAACAAAACATCCAATAATACTAATAGTTGAAGCAAGTTCATTTAGAAAAAAAATATTAATTACTACAGTAAAAGGAGAAGCTAATGAAAATAAAATATTATTTCTTCTTGGCCCAATTTTTTGTAAAGCAATAAATAATAAAGTATCACCTAAAAATATACCTACAATTCCTGAAACAATAATAATTGTTAAGTAATCAATACTAATTGTATTCCAAGTATTTATATAAAATGTGTAAGTAATTAACATTATTGACACAAAAAATAATCTAAGACGATTAAAGGCTAAACCTCCAATATTTCTTGTAACATCTGCTGATACTAAAGATGCTACTGCCCAACAAAGTGCAGCAGCCATTGCAATTAAGTAATAATAGATCATATTACTTATTAAAATAAACTTAAAATAAATTTAATAGGTATTGATAAATACTCACCTAAGAGATGTTCTTGTAATGCAAATCTTTTAATTAACCCTGTAGCTCTTAATATTGCATATATTACTAAAGCCCATAAATAAATTCCAAAAATAAAATTTATGTATGATATTATTTTTTTAAATTTGTTATAATAATTCATATGAAACCTAAATATTGGAATAAAGGTAAGATTTATTTATCAAATAAAGATAAAGTTTTGAAGAAATTAATTCAAACTTATAGGAATGAATATTTAAATCTAAATTCTAATTATTTTCATTCATTAATTAATTCAATAATTGGTCAACAAATATCAGTATCTGCAGCTGATTCGATGAAAACTAAATTTTTTAAACTTAAAAGAAATATAACACCACAAACTGTATCAAAATTACGTACTACAGATTTACGAAAATGCGGTCTATCAAGACAAAAAATTTTGTATATTAGAAATATTTCTAAATTTTTTTTACAAAACAAGAAATTCATAAAAAATATAAATAAATCTTCTGAAGAAGAAATTTATAATAATTTAATTGAAATAAAAGGAGTAGGGAATTGGACTATTCATATGTTTTTAATGTTTAGTTATGGAAGTTCAAATATTTTTCCAACAGGTGATTTAGGGTTTTTAAAAGCAATTTCAAAACTTTATAAGGTTCAACTTCCTATAAGTGAAAGAAAACTTAAATTGCTTTATAAAAAATGGAGTCCATATAGTTCACAAGCCACATGGTATTTATGGAGATCATTAGACCCCATTCCAGTTAATTATTGATATTTGCTCCTTGTTCAATCCAAACTTTTAATATCTCTCTTTCATTTTTTGTAATACCAGTAAGATTATTCGGAGGCATAATTTCAGCATCAATAGCCTGAGCTTTGATTAATTTTATATTATTTACAATATCTTGAGCCGTTTCATATACAACTCCTTTTGGTGCCGCTTCAATACCCTCAAAAGTTGGGTATTTGGCATGACATGTTCCACATCTGTATTTAATTATATTTTGTACTTCATTGAAACTGACTAATTCTAAAGAAAGAGATGCATTTGCATCTTTTTTTTCAAATATTGAAAGACTACTTAAAGTCATTAAAAAAAACATAATTAAACCAGCTGATGGTAAAATCCAAAATTTATATTGTTTTTTATTTCTTAAATTAAAGTAATGGCGAGTTAAAATGCCAGCTATCGATATAACAGCTAAAATTAACCAATTATTTACTGCACCATACGTAAAAGAAAAATGTGAGCTAATCATGATAAATAAAACAGGTAGTGTAAAATAATTATTATGTATTGATCTGTTTTTTGCTTCTAATGAAAGATTTAAATTTGGCTTTTGTTTGTTTTCAGCTGATGAAACAAGATTTCTTTGTGCAGGAATAATTACTCTAAAAACATTAGCCGCCATAATGGTGCCAATAATTGCTCCAACATGTATATATGCAGCTCTTGAACCATAAATTTGAGTCAAAAAATAACTTAATAATACAAATAATAAAACACCAGTTGCAATCAAAGTTTGTTCATTATCTTTTAAAACATTTTTACAAAGATAATCATATAGAAGCCAAGATCCTATAAGTAAGAATATAGATATTAATATTGCTTGAAAGGGTGTTAATATAATACCGCTTGCTCCCAACATCATAGAGCTTGCATTTAAGTAATAAACTAAAATAAGTAGTACAAAACCACTTATCCAAGTTGCATACGCCTCCCATTTAAACCAATGAAGAACTTTTGGAAGTTTTTTAGGAGGTCCTTTTAACTTTTCAATTCTATAAAACCCACCTGAATGAACAGACCATAAATAACCATCAAGATGTTTAAAATCTGGATCATCTCTTTCAAGCCTGCTATCCAGCCAATTAAAATAAAATGATGTTCCAATCCATGCTACACCAACAATTATATGAACCCATCTAACAATTAAATGTAACCACTCAGAATATACTGCAAATAATGTTTCTGTTGGAACGCCTAAATTATAAAAAGCTGCAGTAAAAGATATGACTATAGTTGTTGCAATTACAATATAGACCCTTTGTTCTTTAGATTTTAAACCTGAAAATGTTCCAAGGATAAAAAATAATAATAAACCTAATAAAGCCGATGCTGGTAGTGACAAAAGTAAATTATGAAAAAAGGTTTGAAAGTCATAAGATTGAACTGGTGCAACAATTTTAAGAAATAATTCCATTTTAATATCTTATTTTATTTTCTTCTTTTTCCCAAATATTAAATGCTTTTATTGCCTCATCACGTGATAATTGACTGATAGGAATTTTTCTTTCTTTCATTTCTAGTGATAGTTCATCATAAATAAACTTGTCATCAAATTTAATTTTTGCAGCATCTTCTCTAGAATTACCATAATATACTCTGTCTATATGTGACCAATATATCGCACTCAAGCACATAGGACATGGTTCACAACTGGAATACAATTCACAACCTTCTAAGTTAAATGTATTTAATTTTTGACATGCATTTCTAATAGCAACAATTTCAGCATGAGCAGTAGGATCATTGTTAAATGTTACTCTATTTACTCCCTCTGCAATAATTTCATTTTCTTTTACAATAACACATCCAAAAGGACCTCCATTATTTTTGATATTATCAATTGATAGTGAAATAGCTCTTTTCATAAAATCTATGTTTGTCATATAACTTCTTTAATTTTATTATTTGATAAATGTTTTAAGCTATTTTTTATTGATATTATTCTTGTAATAATTGAGAAAGCTATTTCATTTGGATCTTTTGAATTACCAATATCAATTCCAATCGGACATTCAATTTTCTCAACTATTGATTTATTGTGACCATTATCGATTAATCTTTTATAAAACCTTTTTTTCTTTGTAAGAGATCCAATTAAACCAACAAAAGTATTATTTTTTTTCAAAATTTCATTTAATATTTTTAAGTCATAATCATGACTGTGAGTTAAGACTATAAAATAAGAATTATCTTCCAGTTTTGATACAATCTCCCAAGGTTTTTTCGAAAGTAAATAATTTATATCTTTGATATTTGTCATTTTTAAATAATCTTCTCTTGAATCAATTATAAAAGTATTAAAATTAATATTTTCTAATTTAGAAATTAACGCTTGACCAATATGTCCTGATCCAAAGACATATAAGTTAGATTTAAAATCATTAACAAAATTTTCATTTTTTAATGCATCTTTGGAATTATTATGTAAGCTTAATTTAACTTGTACGTATCCACCACAACATTGTCCAATTCCTGGCCCAAGCGGAATATTCATTACTTTATTTGCTATATTATTATCAATTAATTTTCTCGCTTCATCGATAACTAAATATTCTAAGTTTCCGCCACCGATAGTTCCAAAGATAGTATCAGCAGTGATTAATATAATGTCATCTAAATTATTGGGCGATGATCCTTTAACTTCAATAATTTTAGCCTTAACTATTTTACTATCAAAATTTATATTTTTACTTAATTTTTTAAGATACATTTTAATGCAATCTTTTTAATATATTTTCAGCAGTAGCGGGTGCAATTAAATTTTCAGAATTTTTTCCTTTATTGGCATTATATACTGCGTCCTTTAATGCAATAAAACTTGAAATTGCTAGCATAAATGGTGGCTCTCCAACAGCTTTAGAGCGATTAATAACCTTTTCTTTATTAAAACCACGATCATAAATTTCGACATTAAATTTAAATGGTGTTTCACCGGCAGTTGGTATTTTGTAAGTAGAAGGACTATGAGTTGTTAGGACTCCATTTGATTTCCAAGACACTTCTTCAGTTGTAAGCCAACCTAATCCTTGAATATAACCACCTTCAATTTGCCCCTTATCAATTCTCTTATTAATAGAATTACCAACATCATGAATTATATCAACTTGAAGAATTTTATTTTCACCTGTTAATTTATCAATGATTACTTCTGTTACCGCTGCTCCATAAGTAAAATATAAGAATGGTCTACCTTGAAGTGTTTTTGTATTTACATTAATTTTGTTAGTTTTATAGAAACCCGAAGATGACAATGGGACTCTATTTAAGTAAGCAGTATTTATCAATTCTTTAAAAGATATTTTTCTTTTATCAAAATAAACAAAATTATTTTCATATTTTATTTTGCTATTTGTTTTAAAATAATCATAAATAAATTCATTTAGACCTGATTTAATATTATTTATAGCATTAACAATTGCTGCTCCATTTATATCAGTTGTAGCTGATGCAGCACTTGCTGATGTGTTAGGCACTTTTTCTGTGTCCGTTGAAGAGATTTTTATATGTTCGTAATTAAGTCCAAATTCATTTGAAGCCACTAAAGCAAGTTTTGTCATCAATCCTTGACCCATTTCAATTCCTCCATGATTTAAATGAATGGATCCATCAGTGTAGATATGAACTAAGGCACCACCTTGGTTTAAATGAGTAGTTGTAAATGATATTCCAAACTTTACAGGTGTTATTGCTATTCCTTTTTTTAAAACTTTATTTTTTTTATTAAAATTATCAATTTCTACTTTTCTTTTTTTGTAATTAGATTTTTTAATTAGTTTATTAAAAATATCTTCAATCACATTGTCAGTAATTTTCATCCCATAATGAGTAGTATTTTTAATTTTATCTTTATAAAAATTATTTTTTCTTATTTCGCTTGCTTCTTGATTTAATTTTTGAGCAATGTTTTCAATTATATTTTCAATACAAAACATTCCTTGAGGACCACCAAATCCACGAAAAGCTGTATTAGAAACAGTATTTGTTTTACATCTATACGAATTAATTTCTATATTTGGTAAGAAGTAAGCATTATCTATATGATAGATGGCTCTATCATTTATAGCTCCTGATAAATCTGGAGAGATACCGCATCTCGATGCCATCATTATTTTTAGAGCAAGTATTTCACCACTATTATTAAAACCTACTTCATAATCAAATAAAAAATCATGCCTTTTTCCAGTCATGATCATATCATCATCTCTATCGACTCTTAACTTTACTGGTTTAGATAACTTTTTTGCTGCAATGCTTGTAATGGCTGCAAACAAAAAAGATTGTGTTTCTTTTCCTCCAAAACCACCACCAATTCTTCTTACTATCACATGGATACTATTATAATTTTGTTTAAGAACTTTACCGATAATTTGCTGTGTTTCTGATGGATGTTGTGTTGAAGAATAAACTAAAAAATTATTATCTTCTTGTGGAATAGTCATTGCAATTTGACCTTCTAAATAAAAATGATCTTGACCCCCTGAATACAATTTACCTTTTAGAATGTTGTCAGATTTTTTAAACCCATCTTTTATATCTCCTCTAGTTAGATGCTTCGGTTTTAAAACAAATGATTTTTTCTTTAATGCTTCTTCAATTGAAACGATCGGTTTAGATATTTTTAAGTCTATTTTTACTTTTAATGCAGCTTTTTTTGCTAAATTATTGGTCTTTGCTATAACTGCAAAAATTGGTTGCCCATAATATTCTATATTTTTTGAAGTAAATATTTTATCTCCCTTAAATATTGGCCCAACATCATTTATACCTTCAATGTCTTTTTCAGTAATAATATCTACTACACCTTCTGAAGATAAAACATCTTTATAATCAATTTTTTTTATTACTCCTTTACTGCAATTACTGTATCCAATTACCGCGTGAAGTAAATTTTTAGGTTCTGATATATCATCAGTATAAATTGCTTTTCCAGTAACATGTTTTACTGCACTTTCATGTTCAATATTTTTTGTAAATATTTTATCCATTAATATAATGTTGATTTAATTTTATTATTTTCATTTAAAAACCTCTCTAAAAGGTTTTGACTAATTTTAGTTCTATAATTTTTTGACGCTCTCATATCATCTATTGGATCAAATTCTCTTTTAATAATTTTCTTTGCTTCATTAATATTTTCTTCATTAAATATTTTATTCAATAAAAATTTTTGAGCTTTTTCAGCTATTTTTGGAGTTTCTGCCAAACCTCCACAAACAATTTTTATTTCTTTAATAATGTTTTTTTCAATTCTAGCATTTATAGCCATGAAAACAGAACTTATATCATCATCTATTCTTTTTGAAATTTTATAACATTTAAGAATATTTTTTTTATAGATGGGTATTATAATTTCTTTAATTATTTCATTAGGTTTTAATTTTGTTTTTCGATAACTGAGAAAATAATTATCCAATAATAAAGTTTTTTTAACTTTTCCTTGAATTAGAATTTTACTATTGAGTGCAATTAAAACAGGCAAACTATCACCTATTGGAGATGCGCTACCAATGTTACCTCCAAGAGATGCAGTATTTCTTATTTGCTCAGATCCGTATCTTTCAAACATTTTAGCAAATGTTGGATAAATATTTTCTAAAATTGGTAAAATATCATTTATGGGTGTAGCAGATCCAATATGTAAATTGTTGTTTTTATTTTTAATATAATTTAAATCTTTATTTGAGCCTAAATAGAAAATATTTTTTAAATCTTTTCTTTTTTTTGTTACTTCAAGAGCTAGATCCGTACCCCCGACTAGTAAATGTGCATTAGTAATCTTTTGATAGTCTTTTATTAGAGAATTTAAATTATAATGGATGAAAAATTTAGAATCATTTTTTTTAATAACAATATCAGTTTTCTTAATTGATTTTAATAATCTAATAACTTTACTCTTTGAAAACTTATCACTTTTATAGCTATACATATTCTTAATTGCTTTTTTAATTGGAAGATAACCTGTACATCTACATAAATTTCCAGAAAGAAACTTATTTATATTTTCTTCTGTTGGTTTTATTTTATTTTCATACATATTGTACATTGACATGATAATACCTGGTGTACAAAAACCACATTGAGATCCGTCACTATCAATCATTGATTGTTGAACAGGATGAAGTTTATTTTTTTGTATATGCTCAACTGTTATTAATTGCTTACCATGAAGAGAATACAAAAAAGTAATACAAGTGTTTATACTTTTATAAGAAATTTTATTTTCTTTTAATTCTCCTACAACTGCAGTACATGCTCCACAATCACCAGATGCACAACCTTCTTTTGTTCCAGTTAACTCATGATTATTACGAAGATAATTTAATACCGTTGTGTTTGTGTCCAAATCTTTGATAGATATTTTTTCTTCATTAAGAAGAAAATCGATATGCGCTCTAGACACTAGCTTCCTCTATAGGTTGAATAACTCCACGGGGTAATAAGAAGAGGGACATGGTAGTGCTCTTCTTTGTTAATTCCAAATCTAATTATTACGTCATCAAGAAAGAATGGTTCATGAAGATTTGTAAATTCCTTAAAATAACTCCCGCAAAGAAATAATAACTCATATTTTCCAAGTATAAAATTCTCTTTACTTAATATAGGCTCATCACATCTGCCATCTTCATTGAGAGTGAAATTTGAAATTTTAACTTTATTTTCACCATCAATTTTGAAAAGAGACCCTTTTATACCAGAACCAGGCTTACCATTATAGGTATCCAAAACATGAGTAGTTAAATATCCTTTAGACATAATACTTATTCGTTTATACAGTATTTAGCTAAATATTAAATCAAGCATTTTTATGAAAGACGACAGAAATTATAAAGGCTACGGAAATAATGACTCTAACTTTTATTGGCCTAATAAATCAAAACTAGCTCTTCAATTTGTTCTAAATTATGAGGAAGGTGCTGAAAATTCAATAATGAATGGTGACGAAGGATCAGAAACTTTTTTATCGGAAATAATTAATGCAAAGCAAATAATAGGTGCCAGAAATATGAATATGGAATCAATATATGAGTATGGCTCAAGAAGGGGTTTTTGGAGAATACATAATGAGTTTGAAAAAAGAAAATTACCTTTAACAATATTTGGTGTTGGTATGGCTTTAGAAAAAAATCCTGATGTTTGTGAACAAATAATTAAATCAAAGTATGAAGTAGCTAGCCATGGTTATCGATGGATAGACTATCAAAATATAACTGAGGAAGTTGAAAAAGAACATACTATAAAATGTAACAACATTATTAAAGATATTTTTGGTTATTTTCCGTCTGGTTGGTATACTGGTAGAACAAGTCCAAATACAAGAAATATAATTTTAGAAAATACAAATATTATTTACGATAGTGACTCCTATGCAGATGATTTACCCTACTGGATAAAAGTAAAAAATAAAAAACATCTAATTATTCCATACACTCTAGATAATAATGATATGAGATTCTCTACCTTACAAGGTTTTAACACAGGTGAGGACTTTTATAATTACTTAAAAAACTCATTTGATACACTATACAGAGAAGCAAACGAGTTCAATAAACCAAAAATGATGAGTGTGGGTTTACATTGTCGATTAATAGCCAGACCTGGAAGATTTATGTCTTTGGTAAAATTTTTGAATTATGTTTCTGGTTATAATGATATTTGGATATGCAAAAGAGAGGAAATTGCCAATTATTGGTATGAAAATTTTAGTGATGAAAATTGAAGATATTAATAATTATAACTCTGAAAAATTTATTGATTCTTTTAAAAATATTTATGAAGAATCTAAATTTATAACAGAAAATGCTGATAAAAAGCGACCATTTAAAAATAAAAAAGAAATGATATTAATATTTTTAGAGTTGTTTGATAGTTTAGATGAAGAAACTAAAATAAATATAATTAAAAAACATCCTGATCTAGCCGATAAAATAAAAATAAATAAAGGTTTGTCTGAATTATCTGATGAAGAACAAAGTAGATCTGGTTTAAAAGATTGTTCAGAACAAGAATTTAACTTATTTAAAGATTTAAATTCAAGATTTAAAAATAAATTTAATATTCCATTTATTTTTGCAGTTAGAAATAAAAATAAAAATGAAATTATAACAGAGTTTAAAAGTAGATTAGACAATAATGATTTAAACTTGGAAATAAAAACTTCAATTTCACAAGTAAAAGAAATTGCAAAATTAAGATTAACAGAATTAATTAATGAATAAGAAATACATTCAAAAAAATTATATAAACTTATGTAGTAAGGTTTTAGGTACAAAAATTCATAGATTATCTGATCAGTTTTTTGGATCAGCATCCAGATTGCTTAAAGAGGAACAGCCAATTTTTAAAGAAGGAATATATGATAAAAATGGGAAATGGATGGATGGATGGGAAACAAGAAGAAAAAGAATTGAAGGAAATGATTATGTTACTATTAAATTAGGCCTTCCTGGTAAAATTAATTTTGCTGAAATAGACACAAGCTATTTTAATGGCAATCAACCTGAATATGCAAGCATTGATGCTTGTTATTTTGAAAAAAATAAATTTAATTGGGTAAATATTTTATCAAAAAGGAAACTTTATCCAAATTATCTTCATGGTTTTAAAACTCAACAGAATAATAAAGTTTTTAACTTCATAAGATTGAACATCTATCCAGATGGAGGAGTTGCAAGATTAAAATTATTAGGAAATTTAGATGTATCAAAATTAAAATTTCCAAATAAAAAATTTGATTTACTTAGCATCCTTAATGGTTCAAAAATTGTGGCATGTAGTGATGAACATTTTGGAAGGGCAGAAAATTTATTACTTCCATTTAAATCTAAAAATATGGGCAATGGTTGGGAAACTAAAAGAAGAAGAGTATCAGGATATGACTGGGTTATAATTAAACTTGGCAAACCTGGTTTAATTGAAAAGTTTAATATTGAAACTCATTTTTTCAAAGGTAATTATCCGTCTCATTGCTCAGTACAAGGTCTTTATTCAATAAAAAATATAAATATAAGCAAATTAATAAATGAAAGCAAAAATTGGAAATTTTTAATAAAAAATAAAAATCTTAAACCTAATTCATCATTAAAAATTAATTCAACTAAACACATTAAAAAAATAAATTATTTGAAGTTAAATATTTATCCTGACGGTGGTATTTCACGGATCAGGGCAATTGGAAAGTTTTTGTGAACTATAAAATAAAGAATATTAGTAAAGAGAATTTCAAAAATTATGGTGATTTAATTACAACATCTGATAAAAATTATGAAAGTATTAATAAAGATACAACCGATAGTTTTTTTGATTTAGCAAATATTCAAATAATTGGTAATGACAAAAGATCTAGATTAAATATTTTTCAGGCAAAGAAAAGAAACTTTCCATTAAAAATTAACATGTTAGAAAATCACCCCTTTAGTTCTCAAGTATTTCTTCCGTTTAATGCTACAGGTTTTTTAGTTTTAGTTGCTCCAATAGGTAACATACCTAAAATTGATTTAATTGAAATATTCAAAGTAAGCGGTGGTGATGGTATAAATTTTAATCCCAAAGTATGGCATTTTCCTCTAATATCTCTTGAGAATGAAAAATATATTACCATTGATAAAAAAGATGCGGATAATAATATTGAGATTTATGATTTTGAACAATCAGAAATATTTGAATTAAATTATGAGTGATACAATATTAAATATAGAAAATATTACAAAATCTTTTCCAAGAGTAATTGCAAATAAAAAGGTTACTTTTGATATTAAAAAAAATGCAGTTCATGCAATTTTAGGAGAAAATGGAGCAGGGAAATCTACGTTAGTAAAAATTCTATACGGTCTGTTAGAACCAGATGAAGGAAATATTAAATTAAATAATAAGGATTTTAAAGTTAATTCCCCAGCAGAAGCAAGGAAACAAGGAATAGGAATGGTATTTCAGCATTTTTCTTTATTTGATTCTTTATCAGTAAAAGAAAATTTAATTTTAGGAATTGATGAAAAGATGTCTTATTCAGATTTAGAAAATAAGCTAGAAAATATAAGCTCAAGATATAATCTTCCCTTAGATTTAGATGCTCCAATTACTGCTTTATCAGCTGGAGAAAAGCAGCGTGTAGAAATTGTAAGAATTTTATTACAAGACCCTCAGATACTTATTATGGATGAACCAACTTCAGTCTTAACACCACAAGAAGTTGAAAGTTTATTTGTAACATTAAATGCACTCGTCAAAGAAGGTCGTACAATATTATATATCACTCATAAACTCGAAGAAGTAATATCAATATGTGATACAGTTACCATAATGAGAAGTGGTGAAATTATAGACACTTCAAGTACTTCAAATCAAACTGCAAAAACACTGGCAACAAAAATGCTAGGACAAAAATTAGATGACTTAAAAACTAATTATGGACATATAAAAGACGAAGTTAACTTTGAAGTAAAAAATATTTCATGTGATTTTAACGATCCATTTTTAACAGACCTTAAAAATATTTCTTTTCAAGTTAGAGTGGGTGAAATTTATGGCATTGCTGGTGTTGCTGGTAATGGACAATCAGAATTAATGGATATTTTAACAGGAGAAAATATAAATATTAAATCTGGATCAATTACTTTTGATAATAAAAAAATTGAAAAGTATGGGCCACAAAAAAGAAGAGATTTATCTATTTCTTTTGTTCCGGAGAATAGATTGGGTCATAGTGCAGTACCTGAGTTGAGTTTGTCTGATAATATTCTTTTAAGTCAATTTCCAAAAAATAATTTTATTAAAAATGGTATAATTTTGAAAAATAACGTCGATGATTTTGCGAATAAAGTAATTAATGAATTTAAAGTCATTACTCCTGGGAATGATGCTAAAGCATCAAGTTTGTCTGGAGGAAATTTACAAAAATATGTCATTGGCAGAGAAATATCATCCAAGCCAAAAATATTAATTATTTCACATCCAACTTGGGGAATAGATGCTGGTGCTGAGCATTCTATAAGAGAGTCTTTGATAGAATTATCTCAAAATGGAACATCTATAATTGTTATTTCTCAAGATTTAGATGAATTGATTGAAATTACTCATAAAATATCTGTTATTTATGATGGTAATTTATCCAAACCTTTTAAAACTAGTGAAGTAGGAATTGAAAAATTGGGATTATTGATGGGTGGAAAAAATGAATAGTTTATTTCCCTCTATAGTTTCTCGCTCACAGAGTTCGGGTCTAATGAATTTTTTTGTTCCCATAATATCTATTGTTTTAACTTTAATTACAGGTTCAATTATTTTTGTTCTTCTTGGTTTTGATCCATTTTATGCATTGTATACATTTTTTATTTCACCTATTTCTTCAACCTACGGTATTTCTGAATTATTTGTAAAAGCAACTCCTTTAGCCTTAATTGCAATTGGCCTCTCATATTGTTTTAAGAATAATATTTATAATATTGGAGCTGAAGGACAACTTACTATGGGTGCAATTTTTGGTGGAGGTATTGGAATTTTATTTCATGATACAAATGCTTTTTGGTTGTTGCCATTAATGATTTTTGGCGGAGCTATTGGAGGAGCATTGTGGGGCTTAATTCCAGCTATTTTAAAAACAAAATTTAATACAAATGAAATTTTAACAAGTTTAATGTTAGTTTATGTTGCTTTATATATTTTAGATTATTTAGTAGTGGGTCCTTGGAAAGATCCATTTGGTTATAGTTTTCCTAAATCAAGACCATTTAGTGAATCTGGAAGAATGCCTTTACTATTTGATGGTTTAAGGGTTCACTTTGGATTAATTATAACGCTATTTTTAATTTTTGTATCTTGGTTTATATTTTCAAAAACTATTTTTGGCTTTCAATTAAAAGTATCCGGTTACAGTCCCAAAGCTGCTAGATATGCTGGTTTTAATCAAACAACTTTAGTTTTTTTTGCTTTTGCAATTTGTGGTGCTTTTGCAGGTATTGCAGGTTTAGCTGAAGTATCCGGCCCAATTGGATTATTATATAGGGATATTTCTCCTAACTATGGATTTACTGCAATTATTGTTGCTTTCTTAGGTAGACTTCACCCAATTGGTATAATTTTTGCTTCTTTAGTTATTGCTCTTACTTATCTAGGAGCTGAAGATGCACAATTGTTTCTACAGATCCCTTCAGCAGTAGGTTTTATATTTCAGGGACTGGTGTTATTTTATTTATTAGGTGCAGAATTGCTAATTAACTATAAATTAACTTACAAAAAATTATTATGAATTTTGATTTAATACTTGGAATATTACAAATTGTTTTAATTGCAACAACACCACTTGTTTTTGCAGGTATAGGTGAGTTAGTCACAGAAAAATCTGGAGTTTTAAATTTAGGTGTAGAAGGAATGATGTTGGTAGGAGCAGTGTCCGCTTTTATTATCTTAGTAATTACCGGAAGTTATTTTTTAGCTTTTTTTGTATCTATAATATCTGGAATTATAATGTCTGGTTTATTTGCTTTTTTAGTTCTATTTTTAATGTCAAATCAAATTGCAACAGGATTGGCATTAACTATTTTTGGAATAGGTCTAAGTTCTATGCTTGGTAAACAATATATTGGAACACCAATTGATGGTCTATCACCATGGTTTTTTGTTATATTTTCTTTCTTAATTGTTTTTTTGGTTAGTTATTTTTTTTATAAAACTAAAGCTGGTTTGATTTTAAGAGCAGTGGGAGAATCTCATAATTCTGCACATGCATTAGGGTATAGTGTTATTAAAATTAGATTTTTATCAATTTTATTTGGAGGTTCTATGTGTGCACTTGCAGGATCATATATTTCAATTTGTTATGCTCCAATGTGGCAAGAGGGTATGACAGCTGGTCGTGGATGGATAGCGTTAGCTTTAGTTGTATTTGCAACTTGGAAACCAGAAAGAGTTCTTATTGGAGCGTATATTTTTGGAGGCGTTACTATTCTTCAAATGAATCTTCAAGCACTAGGTCTAAGATTTCCTGGTCAATTTTTTAGTATGGCTCCTTATGTAGCTACAATTATAGTTTTAGTATTAATATCTAGTAATAAATTAAGAATAAAACTCAGTGCCCCAGCATCTTTGACTATTCCTTTCTATAAAGGAAGATAAATATCCACTCTTTTTTATTTATTTTCTTATACAATTATTGATCTGATCTGTTTCTATATTACAAATGTTATTGAGTAATCGTTATATTAGCAGGTGAGGTTAAAATGATTAGAATAATAACTTTTTTATCTACTTTTTTAGTATTTTCATTTGGTTCTGCTTATGCAGACCCTAAAAAAGTTGGATTTATTTATATAGGTCCTCCAGGAGATCATGGTTGGACATACATGCATGATGTAGGAAGAAAATATATGGAGAGTCAATTAGGTGACTCAATAACAACTACATATCTTGAAAATATTCCAGAAAATGCTGATGCTGTGAGAGCTATCAGAAAACTAGCAGACTCAGGACATGATTTAATATTTACAACTTCTTTTAACTACATGGATCAGACACATGAAGTGGCAAAAGATTTTCCAGATATAAAATTTGAGCATGCTACTGGATATATCCAAGCTGATAATGTAGCTACGTATTCAGCAAGATTTTATGAAGGAAGAATGATTGAGGGTCATATCGCAGGTCATATGACTGAAACCAATACTATTGGCTATATAGCTTCATTTCCTATTCCTGAGGTTGTTCGTGGAATTAATGCATTTTATTTAGCGGCGGCTAAAGTAAATCCAGATATTAAAATGAAAATTATTTGGGTATTTACTTGGTATGATCCAGGTAAAGAGGCTGATGCAGCTAACACTTTAATTAATCAAGGTGCAGACATAATTGTTCAGCATACAGATACATATGCCCCTTGCCAAGCTGCTCAAAAAGCAGGTGTGTATGCATTTGGTCAAGCTTCAAATCAAGAAGAATTCTGTCCAGATGCACATTTAACTTCAATTGAAGATATTTGGGGTCCTTACTATGCTGCAAGAGCTAAAGCTGTTGTAGATGGCACTTGGTCTTCAGGTGATACTTGGGATGGTATGGATAAGGGTATGGTTGTAATGTCACCATATAATAATAAACTTATGCCAGCAAGTTTGATTCAAGAAGCTGTAAATATGGAAGTTGGAATTAAAGATGGGACTATTCATCCTTTCACTGGTCCAATTTATAATCAAGCTGGTGAGCTTGTAGTTCCTGAAGGTGAAGTAGCACCTGACGGAATGTTACTTGGAATGAACTTCTATGTTCAAGGTATTGACGGCGAAGTACCACAATAATTAAAATTCTTATAAACCTCTCTCTTTAAAAAGGGAGAGGTTTAATTCTTAATTTCAAAGGAAGATTTATGTCTGATTTACACATTAGTTGGGACGAATATAGAACTAAAACAGAAGACTTAGCAAAACAAATTCATAAGGATGGATGGCAGTTTAATCAGGTTGTATGCATCGCAAAAGGAGGCATGAGAGTAGGGGATGTAATGGCAAGAATATTTGATGTTCCTTTAGCAATTCTTTCTGTTGAATCATATAAAGGTGAGGGAGTAAAAAATAAAAGAGGCGCAATCACATTTTCAAGAGATTTGGCAAAAACAAGCCCTAACATTGGATCAAAAGTTTTAATAGTAGATGATTTAGCAGACTCAGGTATTACTCTAAAAA
This sequence comes from uncultured Alphaproteobacteria bacterium, assembly GCA_902605135.1. GTDB lineage: Bacteria > Pseudomonadota > Alphaproteobacteria > HIMB59 > CACPNW01. The sequence goes on along the minus strand of CACLBK010000009.1, from coordinate 16,932 downwards.
AAAGTATTGATTGGTTAAATCACACTTATGGTTTTTATATAGATGAACCAATAAGAACAGGGGTTTTGTTTTATAAGTCAGTATCATCATTTAAACCAAATTATTATGTTGATTACTTAGAAGATTCTCCTTGGATACATATGCCTTATGAGGTTTATGAAACTATGAAACCAGAAGAACTTGGTTAAAAAATTGAAGTAATTTCCTCAATTTTTTTCTTTTCTTTTGCAAACTTTGGAACTTTTGCATTTTTATCTGGTCGTCCTACAATAAGTAAAACAAATGGTTTTTCATTGCTAGGTCTCTTCAAAATTTTGTTAAGAAATGACATTGGACTTGGCGTATGTGTTAACATTCCTAAGCCAGAAAAATGTAAACAAGTTATTAATATACCAGTAGCTATACCAACAGACTCTTTTACATAATAATTTTTTATTTTTTTATTTTTTGAAATTGAAAATTTTTTTTCAAATATAGCTATTAAATAAGGCGCATTTTCAATAAATTTTTTATTTTCATCAGTTCCTAAAGGAGTTAATGCATCTAACCACTCTTTAGGAGCTTTGTACTTATAAAAATTTTCTTCTTCTTTTTCTGCTTCTATTCTAATCTTCTTTTTTACGGTTTTATTTTTTATTACGACAAAATGCCAAGGTTGCAGATTTGCTCCATTTGGAGCTGATCCTGCAGATAAGATAGCATTTTTTATAACATTTATATCAATTCTATCTTTTGAAAATTCACGAATACTTCTTCTCTCTTTAATATTATTATAAAAATTTTTTGAATTAATCTTCATTTCTTGAATAGTTTGATTTGAAAATTTTAAATCTTCAGCTATGTATTTTGTAACTTTATGCATTGGTTTATTATTATTATTGGGATAATATTAACTTCTCTTTCAATTAGTAACCCTCTATATAAACTAATTATAAAAAAACGAATAAGATTTAATCTTTTCATTGAAATACTGTTCAGGATAATACTATTTTTAATTAGTATAATTATTATTTTTCTAGGTTTGTACTTAGAGAGTATTTCTTAATATCTTCTTATATTTCTATCGATTAATGCAGCCCATGCATCTATTCCGCCAAGTACATTAACACAATGATTATAACCTTGTGCTTTAAGCCATTTACATACAGCTTGGCTTCTTGTACCTGTATGACACATTACAAAAATATTCTTTTTCTTATCTAACTCAGTGTATCTTTTAGCAATTTCTGAAAGTTTCATGTGTATTGTACCTTTAATATGGGCATGATCTCTTTCAGTATCTTCTCTTACATCTATAATTTGAATCTTTTTGTCATCTTGTTTAAGTTCATTTAACTGATGAACTGTTATTTCACTACTACTATAAAAATCCATAATATTATCTTATTATAAATACTATTAGATTTCTACTATTTTAAATAAAATTAATTTTAAAAATTAAATTTGTTATTTCTAAGTTTTTCATATATGAGCGCATAATATTATGTCAAAAAAAATAACTTTTTCAGCTTTTGGTAGAGACTCATATTACCACAGAGATTGGTTCAAAAAAAATGGTTTCAAGTTTGATAGAAGTTCTAGAAAATGGACTGTAGAAAATTTACCGATAGATAATGCTGAAGAATTTGCTAGTTATTGTAGGAAATACGGTCTAACATTTGAACGATCCGATAGAATGATTACAGAATTTGATTACGCAGATTATCTTTGGGATGGAAGAAGAGATGAATTTATGAAACATTCTGAAAATATTGAAATTCCACAACCAAAAAATAAAATCTAATTTTTGTTAAATAAATTATTATCAAATAATCTAATACTTCTTATAATTTTAGCTGCTATTTGGGGATCTTCTTTTTTTGTTATTAAAATTTGCCTATCTAGTTTTACTCCTACAAGTATTGCCTCCTTAAGATTGATTATAGCATCAATATTCTTAATTATTTTATATTATTCATATAACAAACATCCTAAATTTAATCTCGAATTAGTTTTAATTCTTTCTTTTATAGGCATTTCTGGAAATTTTTTACCATTCTATCTGATTAGTTGGGCTGAACAATATATTCCCTCTTCTACTGCAGGGTTATTAATGTCAGTTGGTCCCTTAATAACATTACTAATGTCTCATGTATTAACTTCAGACGATAAGTTTACTTGGGTTAAATTTTTATCAATAATTATAGGTTTTGTAGGTATCATATTTATTTTAGATATAAGTAAATTTAATTTTCAAGATGAAAACTATATTAGTACTTTAGCAAAAATTTTTGTGATTATAGCAGCATTTGGTTACATGATTTCAAATATTGCTGCTTATAATAAATTAAAGAAATTAAGTCCTATTTCAATTACTACTTTTGCTACATTGTTTGGAGCGATAATATCATTACCATTTTTATTTTACGATTTTATCAATTATGAGAATAATATTAATGAAATTTCTTTAATTTCTATTATTTATTTAGGTGTTTTTCCAACAGCAATAGCATTTCAAATGCGCTATCATATAGTTAAACAATCTGGTCCGGTTTTCTTATCTTATGTTGCTTATTTAATTCCTGTTTTTGCTTTAATATGGGGATTCATATTCCTTTCTGAACAAATACTATTTAGTTCTGTAATTGGAATTATTTTAGTTTTTATTGGTCTGTTTGTAGGGCAAAAAAAATCAATGAGTAAAATATCCGTAAAAAACATATAATACTAATAAAGCAGCAATAAAAATAGACACATTTTTGAAGTTAAAGTATTTCATTTATGGTTGATATTTAATTTTTTATAGTCCAATATACTCTTATTATGAGCGACTCAATTAAATACTTACTTGAAGAAAATAAAGCCCCAAAGTTTTGGTATAATATCAACGCAGACTTACCAAGTCCACCACCACCTCCCTTACATCCTGGAACTAAACAACCAGCAGGTCCTGATGACTTTGCTCCTTTATTTCCAATGGGTCTAATAATGCAGGAGGTTTCTACTGAAAGAGAAATAGAAATACCTGACCCAGTAAGAGAAGTTTATAAACAATGGAGACCCTCTCCATTATTTCGAGCAAGAAGATTAGAAAAATTTTTAGATACACCAGCTAAAATTTATTATAAATATGAAGGTGTTAGTCCTACTGGAAGTCACAAACCAAATACTGCAGTCCCTCAAGCATTTTTTAATAAAGAAGAGGGAATAAGTAAAATTTTTACTGAGACAGGTGCTGGCCAATGGGGTAGTTCCCTAGCGTATGCAGGTCAAATTTTTGGAATAGATATTGAGGTTTTTATGGTTAAGGTTAGCTTTGATCATAAACCATATAGAAAATTAATGATGCAAACTTTTGGGGCTAACTGTCATGCTAGTCCATCAAATTTAACCGATTTTGGTAACAAGCTATTATCAGAAAATCCTGATAACCCAGGTAGCTTAGGTATTGCAATATCAGAAGCAATAGAAGCAACAGTTAAAAGTGGAGGCAAAGCAAAATACTCACTTGGAAGTGTTTTAGGTCATGTATTAATGCATCAAACTATAAATGGTAATGAAGCTATTATGCAAATGGAGATGGCTGGTGATTATCCTGATATAATTGTAGGTTGTACAGGTGGTGGTAGTAATCTTTCTGGATTAATGTTTCCATTTTTAGGACAACAATTAAGAGGTGGTCAAAAAATTGATATTATTGGATGTGAGCCTGCATCATGTCCTTCATTTACGAAAGGTAAATATGCATATGACCATGGTGATATGGCAAAAATGACTCCATTAATTAAAATGCATACTCTTGGATCTGATTTCTTACCACCAGCTAACCACTCTGGTGGATTAAGATACCATGGCATGTCTTATCATTTAAGTCATTTATATGAGCTAGGTCTTATGAGAGCAAAGGCTTACGGTCAAAAAGATTGCTTTGAGGCAGGGTTAACGTTTGCAAAACAAGAAGGAATTATTCCTGCTCCAGAAGGAAATCATGCAATCAAAGGTGCTATTGACGCAGCTTTAGAATGTAAAGAAAAAGGTGAGTCAAAAACTATTCTCTTTAATTTATGTGGTCATGGATATTTTGATATGTCAGCTTATGATGATTATCTAAATGGCTCAATGGCTGATGATGTTATTGATGATGATGGAATAGGTAAATCTATTTCTCAAATACCAGAAGTAGCATAATTTAAGTTTAAATTTTTTTTTATTTAATTAAAGGTGTTTCTTTATTATGGTTGAAATTAAACCTTTTAAAGGAACACGTCCTTACAACGAAGATGCGAAAAATTTAATTGCTCCTTCTACTGATCATTTAAGTATTGAAAATATAGAAATATTTAAAAAAAATAATTATTGGAATTATTTAAAAATTTTGAATCCCGTTGGGCAATTAAAAGAGGAAGATACTCTTTTAGAAGCAAAATCGCATTTTAAAGAAATGAAAGTAAATGATGTAATTAAAAAAGATAATGAATTATTTTATTACATATATCAAATTGAATTTAAAGGCCATACACAACTAGGATTCTTATCTCTTTCTAAAATCTCAGATTTTGTAGATGAAAAAATTAAAGCACATGAAAAAATATATGAGACAAGGATGAGAGAAAGAGCAGAGCAAATGCTGAATATCAAAACACAAATTGGTCCTATTTATGTAGTATATAAAAAAAATAATAAGATAAAAGATTTGTTATCCTCTATAATATCAAATACTCCAAATTATGATTTTGAAAGCTTCGATAAATCTATTCATAAACTTTGGTGTGTTTCTGATAAATCTTTCATTGAAAAGCTATCTTCTGTTTTTATCAATGAAGTAGATAATTTTTACATTGCTGATGGACATCATAGAATGGGAGCAATGAAAATTATTGGAGAATTAAATTATAATAAAAATATTTTACAGGAAGATTTTATGATAGCGGCGTTTCCAAGTGATGAAGCTAAAATATTTGACTATAATAGAGTTGTTAAAGATTTAAATGGCTTGAGTGAAGAAAAGTTTTTAGAAATTCTTTCTGAAAACTTCGAAATAAAAAATGAAAAAAACCCTTTCAAACCTCAATCAAATAAACAATTTGGAATGTATCATGAAAAAAAATGGTATTCATTGTATTTTAAAACCGAATTAAAAACTGATAATTTTATTGATACACTAGATATTAATATTTTAAACAATTTCGTTTTCAAAAAATATTTAAATATTTCTGATGTTAACAATGATGAAAGAATAAGATTTATTGCTGGATGTCATGGTTTGGCAGCTTTAGAAAAAAAAGTTGATGAAAATACTGATAGTGTGGCATTTTCTATCTTCCCATCTTCAATAAGTGATGTTATTACGGTCGCGAGTAAAAATTTGACTATGCCTCCTAAATCAACATGGTTTGATCCAAAACCCTTAGATGGCTTAGTAGTTTATGAGTTTGAAAAAGCATATGAATAAACCTAATACAAAACCTAACAATCCAAATTTTTCAAGTGGCCCAACCTCAAAAAGACCAGGCTGGGATATATCTGTTTTGAGTAATGCTTTAACTGGCAGATCTCATAGATCTGTTGAATGTAAAGCAAGACTAAAAGAAGCAATTGATAAATCGAAAGATATTCTAAAATTACCTGATGATTATTTATTGGGTATAATGCCTGGATCAAATACTGGTGCTTTAGAGGCAGCTATGTGGTGCTTATTAGGTAAAACGGGAGTTGATATTCTTGCGTGGGAAAATTTTGGTAAAGATTGGGTAATAGATGCAATTAGTGAATTAAAATTAGATAATTTAAATATTCATGAAGAAGATTATGGCAAACTACCTGACCTTAGCAAAGTCAATTTTGATAATGATGTAATTTTTACATGGAATGGGACAACTTCTGGTGTCAAAGTTCCTAATGGAGATTGGATACCTGATGACAGAAAAGGTCTAACTATTTGTGATGCTACTTCAGCAATCTTTGGTATGCCAATAGATTATAATAAATGTGATGTTATAACCTGGTCTTGGCAAAAAATACTTGGAGGAGAAGCTGCGCATGGAATGATAGCAATTTCTCCACGCGTTGTTGAAAGATTAGAAAGTTTTACACCTAGTTGGCCAGTTCCAAAATTATTTAGATTAGCTGAAAAACAAAAATTAATAAAAGGTATCTTTGAAGGTAATACAATTAATACACCTTCCATGATATGCGTTGAGGATATTATTGATTCTTTAAACTGGGTTTCTTCTCAAGGAGGTTTAAATTCGTTAATCTCCAAATCTCAGAACTCTTTACAAAAAATTCGAGAATGGATTAATGAGAGAGATTGGGTTACTTTTTTATCTGAAATTGAAGATGAGAATTATATTTCAAATACTGGAATAACTTTTAAAATTATTGAAGATTGGTTTACTAATAAAGATGAAAGTAGTCAAAGAGCTGTAATGGCCGATATTTGCAAGTTACTTTCTGAAAATAATGTTGGATTTGATTGTAATGGATATCCCAAAGCACCACCCTCTTTTAGAATATGGGCTGGAGGAACTGTTCAAACTTCAGATGTAGAATTAGTTTTACCTTGGATTGATTGGGCTTATTCAGAAATTAAATCAAAACATGCCTAGAGTACTAATATCAGATCCACTAGATAGTATCGCATCTGAAATTTTAACAAAGAATAATATTTCAGTTGATACAAAAACAAACTTATCTCCCGAAGAATTAAAAAAAATAATTGATAATTATGATGGTTTAATCATTCGTTCAGCAACTAAAGTGCGAAAAGACACAATTGATTCTCTTTCAAATTTAAAAATTATAGGTAGGGCAGGAGCAGGAGTAGATAATGTTGATGTGGAGGCTGCTAAAAATAAAAATATTATTGTAATGAATACTCCAGGAGGCAATACAAATGCTACAGCAGAACATACAATTGGTTTAATTTTTGCATTACTAAGAAAAATTACTGCTGCAAATGAAACAACTCATAAGGGTCTTTGGGAAAAAAAGAAATTAAAGGGAAATGAAATTAAAGGTAAAAAAATTGGTATCGTAGGTTTTGGTAATGTAGGCAAAAGAGTTGCAGAAATATCAAATGTATTGGGAATGAAAGTTTCAATATTTTCTTCATATTTTGAAACAATTAAGGATAGATTTCCTGAATATAATTCTTGTTCTATCGATGAGATTATTAAATATTCAGATATAATTTCATTTCACTGTAAACCCAGTAAAGATGGTAACCCCATTATGAATAAAAATCATTTATCAATGATGAAAAAAAATTGTATCATTATCAATACTGCTAGAGGTAACTTAGTTGATGAAGATGATCTTAAAAATGCTCTAGAAAAAAAAGAAATTCAAGGCGCTGCATTAGATGTTTTTAAAAATGAGCCTTTGGAAGAAAGTGGGTTTTATAATTTAGATAATATAATTTTAACTCCACATATTGCTGCTTCTACTGATGAAGCACAAATAGTTGTAGCAGAAATGGTCGCTAATCAATTTGTTGAATTTTTTAATAATAAAAAAATAATAAATTCAGTTACTTAATAAAAATTTCTGTTAAATTTTCTAAGTAAGCTGATGGATTTGAGAGAATGTTACCATCTAATATATTAGCTTGATCTAAAATTAAATTTGAAGCTTTTTTATGGTCAATTTTTGTTAAATTTTGTGATAAATTTATAATCATCGGATGGTTAGGATTAATTTCAAGTATCTTTTTCGAAACAGGAGTTTTTTGATTATGCATTTTCATCAGTTTTTCCATATTTATATCCATACCAGCTTCTTCAGCAACAAGCAGAATTGGGCTTTTGGTTAATCTCTTAGATACAATAACATCAGATATTGTCTCTTTAAGCTCTGTTTTAAGTATGTTGATTAAATCATTGATTTTACTATCTACTTCTTTTTTATCTTCGTCTTTCTTACTTGATTTTTCACCAACTTTTGAAACATCAACCTTACCTTTGGTTATTGATTTAAATTCTAAATCTTTAAATTTATTTACATTTTGTATCCAAAACTCATCTACTGCATCAACCATAAACAAAACTGGTATCTTTTTATCAGTGAAAACTTCTAATTGAGGGGAGTTTTTAATATGATCCTTATCAGTATTAGCAAAATAATAAATTTCTTTTTGATCTTTAGCCATTAATTTAGTGTACTCTTCAAGAGATATTTTTTTATCATTTAAAGAATTTTCAAATCTCAATAGCGGTAGGATTTTTTCATGATGATCATTATGTTCGTATAACCCTTCTTTTAGAACAGGACCAAAATTATTCCAAAATGTCTCAAATTTATCCTTTTCTTTCTTAGCCAAGCTATCAATTTCACTTAAAATTTTATTTGTAATACCTTTTTTTATTTTTGTAATAATAGGATTATTTTGAAGCATTTCTCTACTTATATTGAGAGAAATATCTTGTGAGTCGACTACTCCTGGAATAAAACGTAACCAATTAGGAATTATGTCTTCACAATCATCAGTGATAAAAACTTTTTGAACATATAATTTTATTTTATTTTTCCTATCAGCATTGAATAAATCCATAGGTTGATTTGTAGGAAAATAAAGTAAAGCCTTATAACTTATTACACCCTCAGCGTTATAATGGATAGTTTTTAAGGGATCATCAAAGTTAAATGAAATATTATTATAAAATTGCTTATAGTCTTCCTCTTTTATATCTTTTTTATCTTTTAGCCATAATGGACTACCTTCATTTATTTTTTCTTCTTTTTCTTTATCATCAAGGTCCTTAAGATAAATTGGAAAAGGAATATAATTTGAGTATTTTGTTATAATTGATCTTAAACGAAATGAATCCAAAAATTCATCAGCATCTTTCTTGATATCTAGAGTTATACAAGTGCCTCTTTTATCTTTTTTGGCTTCTTCAATAGTATAATTTTCTTTTCCATTAGATGACCAAAGATTTGTTTCTTCATTTTCTGCATCTTTAGAAAGCACTTCAACATTATCTGCAACCATATATGAGGAATAAAAACCAACACCAAACTGTCCAATTGCAGAAATATCGTTGCTTTTTTTATTTTTCATTGCTTCAATAAACTTACTAGTACCTGATCTCGCTATAGTTCCTAAATTATCAATAAGTTCATTTTTTGACATTCCAATTCCATTATCTTCAATTTCAATAATTTTTTTCTTTTTTGAAACTCTGATATTAATTTTTAAATCCTTTTCATCTTTCAAAAGATTTTTTTTGGAAAGTGATTGATATCTTAATTTTTCGCAGGCATCAGCTGAATTAGATATTAGTTCTCTTAGAAATATTTCCCTTTCACTATAAAGGGAATTAGCAACAAGATCTAAAAGCTTACTGACTTCAGCTTGAAATGTTAAATTTTCTTTAGTTTTTTCTGCCATTTTTGAAATTTAAGCATTCATATCTATAATTCAATAGTAAGCAATAATTTTTTGCCACATTTAAGACTATATAAGTAAAAGTTATGGTATTTAGGTTCATAATGAAATTTGATAATTTTTTTAAATTATTGTGCATTACATTGTTATTTTTATATGCATGCACCTCAAATCAGTTAACAAATACTGCTGATAGTTGCATAATTTTTGATGAAAAGAAAAGCTGGTATAAAGCAACTAAAAATTCTTATGATAAATGGAATACCCCAATTGCATTCCAATTAGCAGTTATAAAACAAGAATCATCTTTTACTCAATTTGCAAAACCGAAAAGAAAAAAATTTTTAGGTTTAATACCAACCTCTAGACCATCAACTGCTTTTGGTTATGCACAAATAACAAATCCCACTTGGGATTGGTATAAGAATAAAACTGGAAATCAAAATGCATCAAGGGCGAACTTTAAAGATGTAACCGATTTTATTGGCTGGTACACAACTCAGTCCGAAAATATGATTGGAATTTCAAAAAATGATTACTATAATCAATATTTAGCATACCATGAAGGTCAAAACGGATGGTCGAAAGAGACATTTAAAAGTAAAGATTGGTTGATTGATGTTGCTAAAAATGTAGAAAGAAATACTAAGATGTTTAATAAACAACTAAAACAATGTGAAGAAAAACTAAATAAAAAAGGTTTCTTCGGAATACTATAATGCCAATTTTAAATAGTATAAATCAAATGCAAGATCAGATGACAGAATGGCGTCAGGATTTACATAAAATTCCTGAGATAGGCCTTCAAGAATTTGAAACATCAAAATATATCAAAAATAAGTTAAGTGAATTTAATATTAAATTTAAAGATGGTTACGCTAATACAGGTGTTGTTGCTTGGGTAGATGGTAATGAAGTTACTAATGATAAGACAATTGGTTTAAGAGCAGATTTTGACGCTCTTCCTATGCCAGAACAAAACGAATTTAATCATAAATCACAAAATAAAGGTATGATGCATGGTTGTGGTCACGATGGTCATACCACAATGCTTCTTGGAGCAGCGAAATATCTAAGTGAAAATAATAATTTTAATGGAAGAGTATATTTCATTTTTCAACCAGGAGAAGAAGGTTTTGCTGGAGGAGAAAAAATGATTCAAGATGGTATGTTTGATGATTTTAAAATTGATGAAGTATATGCACTTCATAATTGGCCTGAGTTACCTTTAGGTACGTTTGGTGTAAATAGTGGACCAATGATGGCAGCAGTTGATGAATTTGATATTACTGTAAAAGGAAAGGGCGGTCATGCTGCATCACCTCATCTAGCAATTGATCCTGTTGTAATTTCTGCACAAGTTATTTCTGCTGTTCAAACAATTATAAGTAGATCCACAGATCCTGTTGATAAAGCTCTTATAAGTATTACAAAAATTAATGCTGGTACAGCGTATAATGTAATTGATGATCAAGTTAAAATGGGTGGGACTATTAGAACTTTTAGAAGAGAAACACGAGCATACATAGAGAAAAGATTAAATGAATTATGTAAAGGTATAGCCGATGCACATGGTGCAGAGATAAAAATTGAGTTTGATTTAGTAAATAAATATCCACCTACTATAAATTCTAAAGAAGAAACTAAATTTGCTGCAAATGTAGCTAAAGATTTAGTCGGTGATGATAAAGTTATTACTGATATTGACCCGTCAATGGGAGGAGAAGATTTTTCATATTTATTAGAAAAAAAACCTGGTTCCTATCTTTATCTTGGTCAAGGAGATGCAGAACATAGTGCTCATCTACATACAACAAAGTATGATTTTAATGATAATTTATTACCTATTGGTGTAAATTTTTGGGTAGACCTTGTTCAAAAATACTTTTCTAAGTAATCTTAATTGATGTTAAATTTTAGTGCGATTTATTCAATAATCGCATTTAGAATAAAAGAATTTCTACAAGAGTATCATTATTCTTTATTAGCCCCTTTAACTACAAATCTTTTATTTATATTAGTTTTTATAACAGTAGAAAATTATTACTCACTTTCTATGGATTCAGGTTCTTTCGTTGAATTTATTGCTCCTGGATTAATCATTATGATCGTTGCTCAGGAAAGTTACGATAATTCGTCTGCTACTTTAATTCATATGAAACAAATTGGTTCTTTAGATGATTGGTTAATGGCACCTATCTATAGGATTGAAATATTAATATCTTTAATATTAACATCTCTTATTATTGGAATTATTTTAGCACTATTTAATTTTTTTATTTTTGCTTTTTTAATAGATATAGAAATTTATAATTTATTTTATTTTTTTTACTACCTATTTTTAGTTATAATATTTTTCTCATGTCTAGGATGTTTCGTTGGAATAATTTTTAATTCTTGGGATTCACAAAGTACATTCTCAAGCTTTTTTGTTTCGCCTATTAATTTTTTATCAGGAACTTTTTTTTCAATAAATTATCTTCCTGATAATTTGAAAGCTATACTTTTATATAATCCTTACTATTATGTTGTAAGCTTTTTCAGGAATTCATTTAATGATGAATTTTCATTTAATTTAGTTGAAAATATCTTTATAATAGTTTTTATTTTATTAACTTTGATTATTACATCATTTATTTTTTTCAAAGGTTTTAAAATTATTAAATGATTGACGTTATTTTTAATTTTTTAATTCAATTTGATTTATTAATCAAAAATAATTTAGAATTATCTTTAATTTTATATTTTTTATTTTCATTTTTAGTTTTTACCTTTTCTATACCCGGTAGTTTAATTATCATACTTGCATCCAGTTTCTTTTTTGGATTTGTAATAGGTTTTATAATCAATATAACTTCTATTGTTTTAGGTAGCTTATGTTTCTTTCTTTTTTTTAAAAATATATTTAACAAATATTTTAATAAACAGGTTGAAAGATTTAGTTATAAACTAAATAAAGTTATTAAAAAATCATCTCTTGAATACTTAATTTTATTAAGATTGATTTTTGGAGTACCATTATTTGTTCAAAATTTATTTTTATCAACATTGAATATTTCAAAAACTAAATTTTTAATATCTTCATTTATAGGTTTTTCTCCTTATTTTCTTCTTATTTCATATATTGGCAATCAGTTTTCAAGTCTTATTGAAATCAAAGAATTTCAACTGAGCAATATCCTATCTTTTGAATTAATTTTAATTTTTTTACTATTAATTATTTTTTTATTATTTAGAATTTTTTTTAAATTTAAATAAATAGTTTTTTAAATCTTATTGAAATATATAATAAGTAAATAGTAACAATTATTGCAGCATAAATAGTAATATCAATAATTATTAAATTATTTGCAGAAAACTCATTTGATATTCTTGAATATATTAAAGCTGAACTCTGTATTATGGATGTAATAATAATAACATTGAGTAATCTGATTGAGCCCTTTGTATTTAAGTAGATCATTAAAAGACCAATAAATAAAAGACCTGTTATAGCTCCACCAAGATTTCTTAGCCATGCAATATTTGTTGTTTCAGCAATAGTTAAATTGACAAAACTATATGGAAAAAACAAAAAATAAATTCCATAAATTAAAGAAAAAATTGATAAAAATAATATGCTTAATCTGATCATCTACTAAAAACTATTTATTAAGATATAATTAGTATTGCAAATTAATTTTTACTAAATATAGAAAATATATGATCCGATTGTTAATAGTTTTAATTGTTATAGTAATTATACTATTTATTTTGAGATCAAGAGCCAAATCACAATATAATAATTATGGTAACTTTTATAGAAATTTAATTCTGATAGTCATAATTGGAGGTATAATCTTCTTCCTTGCAACAACTGGAAAATTCTTGATACCACAGTTATTAAATCTTATTAAAGTTGGTTTACCATTCTTGACAAAATTAATAGGAATATAATGAAATATTTTTCAAAAAACGATCTACCCTTAAACGATGAAATGATTAAATTTTGGAATGATAATGGATATTTGGTTATAGAAAATTTTAACACAGATAAAGAATGTGATGAATTAATGGAACGGTCATCATATCTTATCGAACATAATAATTTTAATAATCAAAAATCTATTTTTGATACAGTTAATCAAGCTCATAATGATGATAATTATTTTTTAGAATCAGGAGATAAAATTCGATTCTTCTTTGAAGAAAAAGCTAATTTAAATGATGATAACATAGAAGAAAATAAACATTTTATTGTAAATAAAATCGGTCATGCGTTGCACGACTTAGATAAAGTTTTTTATAAATTTTCTCATAAACAAAAACTTCAAGATATTGCTTTATCACTTGGTTTCTCAAAACCAAAATTACTTCAGTCTATGTATATTTTTAAACAACCTAAAATAGGTGGTGAAGTAGTTTGCCATCAAGATTCTACTTTTTTATATACTGAGCCGGAAAGTACTATCGGTTTCTGGTTTGCATTAGAAGATGCAAATAAAACAAACGGATGTTTACAAGTTGCAAGCGGAGGTCATAAAGGCCCATTAAGAAAACTTTTTAAAAAAGTAGACGGTAAAATGCAAATGATAGATCTAAATGATGACCCATTTCCTGAAACTGATACTTTTGTAGAAGTAAAAAAAGGATCACTTGTTTTATTACATGGTAGACTTCCTCATTATTCATGTGAGAACACAAGTTTAAAATCAAGACATGCTTACACAATTCATGTAATTGATAATAACAACGAATATCCTGAATGGAATTGGTTACAAAGATCTTCAATACCTCTTAAAAGTTTTATTAATGACTAAAAAAATAATTTTAGATTGTGATCCAGGTCATGATGATGCTGTAGCAATAATGTTAGCTGCTTCCTCTAAAGAGATTGACATACTGGGTATCACCTGTGTCGGTGGAAATAGTGGTTTAAATAATACAGTAAATAACGCTCTAAAAGTTTGTACGTTAATTGAAAGAACGGACATTAAAGTTTACTCTGGTGCAAATAAACCTATTCATTATGAATTATTTACAGCTGAATATGTTCATGGAAAAACCGGATTAGATAAAAAAGGTGATCCTATAATAATAGATACAAATTATAAACCTCAAGAAAAACATGCAGTTGATTTCATAGTAGAAACTTGTAAATCTTCAACAGAGCAAATTTATTTATGTCCAACAGGACCTCTTACAAATATTGCCTTAAGTTTAAAAAAAGATCCATCTATTAAAGAAAATATAAAAGAAATAGTTTTTATGGGTGGAGCTGCTATGTGCTTAGGAAATACTACACCATCAGCTGAATTTAATATTTATGTGGATCCACATGCGGCTAATATTGTTTTAGAATCAGGCATTCCTTTAACAATGATGGGTTTAGATGTTACTCATCAGGTAAATGTAAATTCAAAAATTATCAAATCAATGAATGAAAATAAAAATAAAAGTTCTAAGTTTTTTGGAGAACTAATGGAATTTTATACAATATTTCATAAAGAATTATACGAAACTGAGGAAACTCCTTTGCATGACCCATGTGTTATTGCATATTTATTAGATCCATCTATTTTTAGTGGAAAAGAAGTTAATGTCACAGTTGAAGAAAATTCTGAATTAACAAGAGGGGAGACTGTTGTTGATTGGCTAGGTGTTACTAAAAGATCAGTAAATTGTTTTGTGATGAATGAAGCTAATGATGAAAAATTTTTTCAATTACTTAAAGCTAAATTATCGTTATTACCTTAACTATAAAAACTCTTTGCAATCTTGCCAGCTAAATTCGCATTATTAATTATTAGAGATACATTAGCATTTAGAGTTTCATTTTTTGATTGTTCGTTAATTTCTTTTATGAGAAAAGGTGTTAATTCTTTTCCACTAATATTATTTCTATCAGCTTTTATTGTTGCATTATTTATCCATTTTTCTACGTCATTTTTATTAAGTGCTTTTTCTAATGGAACTTTATTAAATATGAGAATTGATTTTTTATTTCCCATATTTTCATTGAGTTTTAAAAAAGAAGAAATTTCATGAATTTCATCAAATTTATTATCGACTTTATATTCTGTTTCTTCATACCAAAAACCAGGCATATAATTTGTTTGATAACCAATTCTTGTAATTCCTAAAGTTTCAAGAAGTTCATTTGTTTTACTTAAATCTAATATAGATTTAGCACCACTACAGATTACAAAATTTGAATTCTCAGAAAGTGCATATAGATCTGCAGATACATCATTGGTATTCTCAGCATTTAGATGCACACCACCAATTCCTCCTGTTGCAAAAAATCTTATTTGAAATTTAGAAGCTATAGAAATTGTACTTGCTACTGTTGTAGCAGCATTTTCTTTATTAAATATTGATAAATTTATATTGTGGTTTGAAACTTTTTGTACATTTTTCTCTTTTGCTAATATTTGAATATCTTCTTCCGATAATCCTATTTTAACCTTACCTCTAATTATTCCTATTGTTGCAGCAATTGCACCGTTATCTTCAACAGCCTTTATAGACTCATTTGCGACTTTAATATTTTCTGGATAGGGCAATCCATGGCTAATCAATGTGCTTTCTAAAGCTACTATTGGTTTTTTTCTATTTATTGCTTCTTGAACTTTTTTACTTATATCAAATATTTCATGCATATTATTGTACAATCACTCTCTTAGAAAGATTTTTAATTTTTAAAAAATCACTCTTAGTTTTTAGACTTTTACCACTAGCATAATAAGACCCGCATGCTACAGAAGTTTTCAAAATATAATTCATTTTTTCATTTATACTGAACAAATACAGCATCATAGCTGCTAGTGCGTCTCCAGCTCCATTTTCGTTTACTACTTTGATTGATGGGGGTTTTATTTTTTTTATAAATTCATTACTTCCAAAGATTACATTATTTTTTGAATTAGTTGTAATTATTTTTATTTTTTTATTTTGTTTTAATATTTTTTTTACACCTAACATTATATTTGAAGAATTTGTAAGTTTAAGTAACTCTGCTTTATTTAAGAATATAAAATCAACTTTATTTATAATACTTTTAATTTTAATAACTTTATGCACTGATGTTGCGCACACTATAATTTTATTTTTTTTTGATAGTTTATTTATTGATTTTTCCAAATAGGTTTTAGAAAAATTTAGATCAAATATTATATTTTTATTCTTGATGTTTGGTATTTTTAAAGATTTATTATTTTCATATTCATCTGTGTTAGCTAATCCTAATAAAAATTTATTTTTTTTATCTGATAAAGCTAAATAGTATCTATCTGCATAATCTTTATTCACTTGATGAACATAGATTTTTTTTGAGATTTTTTTTCTAATCTCTTCATTGATAGCTAAACTATAAAAGTTTACATCAACAAAATTCGAAAGCAATTCTGCAATATTATACGCCACTCCACCAATTCTGCTTTTTTGTGTAATTTGATTAGATCTAAAATTAATAATATTTTTTTTAAGATTTAATAAATAATCGTGATGAATTGCCCCAATACAAACAAAAATGTTTTTAGATTTCAGCATTATGAATTATACACCTTTTATGTCAGTTTTTGATG
>CACLBK010000008.1 GCA_902605135.1 uncultured Alphaproteobacteria bacterium | reverse complement strand
AAGAATATCGTTTATTAAAGATAACGCTCCTAAATTTTTAAAAAGTTTTCTAGCTTAAGCTATACTATCCGGCTCTAATTTATTTTGAATTTCTAATATTTTATCTTTTAGGATTAATTTTCTTTTTTTTAACCTTTGAATTTGTAAAAAATCTACAGTATTTTTTTCTTGAAGTCTTATAAGTATTTCATCAAGATCTCTATGTTCTTGTTCAAAATTTTTTAAAATTTCTATAAGTTTGTTTATGTCATCCATAAAAATAAATAAGTAAAAATGTAATATTAGTATATAAACTCCCTGTGGTGAAAAAAATAGCTATTTTAACAAGTGGTGGAGATTGCGCAGGTTTAAATGCAGTCATAAGAGCTGTTACACTGAGAGCACACAATAAGTATAAATGGGAAGTTTATGGAATTAAAGATGGAACATTAGGTTTGTTGAAAGATCCACTAGACGTGATCAAATTAGAACCCCAAAATTTTGAAGGAAGCTTAATGAGAATGGGAGGTACTTTTTTGGGATCAAATAATAAAGGCAACCCTTTTAAAAAAATTGTAAGGAATGGAAAAAAAATAGACTCATCAGATTTAGTTATAGAGGGTTTTAAAAAATTAGGAATTGATGCATTAATAGGTATTGGAGGCGATGGAAGTTTGAAAATTCTTCAAAGTATTACAAAAAAAGGGAATATAAATTTTGTAGGTATACCCAAGACAATTGATAATGATGTAAAACATAACGAGCTTTCAATAGGATATGATACTGCAGTTGATGTAGCAACAAATGCTTTAGATATGCTTCAACCAACTGCGGCTAGTCACAGGAGGGTGATGATATTAGAGGTGATGGGAAGAGATGCAGGTCACATAGCATTAAATGCGGGCATTGCTGGAGGTGCAGATGTAATTTTAATACCTGAAATACAATATTCTATAAAATCAATTGCTAATCATATTGAACAACTTAGATCTAAAGGCAGAAATCATGCGTTAATTGTAGTAGCAGAAGCTGTAAAAAAAGAGAATGGGAAAAAAGCAACTGTTAAATATGTTGATGGTGAAGTACGTCTTGGAGGAATAGGAAATTATTTAGGTGATGAAATTTATAAAGTAACAGATTCTGAAACAAGAGTTACAGTTCTTGGACATGTTCAAAGAGGTGCTCAACCAACTCATAGAGATCGTTTAATTGCAAGTGCCTTTGGGGTTTATGCAGTTGATTTAATTGCAAAGAAAAAATTTAATAGAGTAGTTGTGTGGAAAGACAGGGGGGTACAAGATTTGATGCTTAGTCAAGTTGCTGGATACTCAAAAACTGTTCAAAAAAATGATCCTTTAATTAAAGTAGCTGAAGGTCTTGGAATTTATATTGGTGAACTAAATTAGAAATTACCTAATTTTTTCCAAATATAAAAATATATTTTGTAAGGTAATATCCTTGTAAATTTAAAAAAATATACAATCAAATAGGGAAAAATTATTTCAAATTCTTTACCTGTAGTTAGTCTATTAAATATTTTTTTTCCTGCATATTCAGCACTTTTTAAAAAAGGCATTTTGAAGCTATTTTTTTTGGTCGCTTCAGTATCAATAAAACCTGGACATATAACTCTAACATTAATGTTCAACTTTCTAAAATCAAAATACAAGCTCTCACTCAAGCTTAATTGTGCTGCCTTAGAAATACCATATGCACCAGCTGTTGGCCAACCTCTATATCCCAATGGTGAAGAAATAATAGCTATCGTATTATTTCTATTTTTCATAACATCTTTTAATTTGTTAACACAATACAAAGTGCCTTTAATATTTACATCTACTAGTAATTCGTAGTTTGCAATATCAAATATTTGATTTTTGTTTGGACTATAAGCTGATGCATTTAATAATGCTATATCAATTTTACCAATGTTTTTTTCTATAGAATTAATCGTTTCATCAACATTATTTTTTGAAGAAATATCACATACAATAGCATGAACTAAATTTTTATGATTATTTAGTTCTAACTTTTTTTTTGCAGATTCTAGTTTTATTTTATTACTTGAAGAAATTACAACTTGCCAATTATTAGCAATAAATTCTTTTGCTGTAGCAAAACCAATACCTGAAGATCCACCGGTTATCCATATAGTTTGCAACTATTGACTCCAATCATTACGAATTATTGTTATAATATTTTTTTTATCATTAGGGTTTTTGAATTCCATTTTCATGAGTTCTTTTTCAAAATACCAAAGCGTATATTCAGGAAATGGTCCTTTATCTTTTGGGTTTTTTGATGCATTGAAAAGATATTTATTAGCTAAAATTTCAATGTCATTGATTTTAATATTTTCATCTTCAAGTTGCTTTACCTCTATAGCTCTTACAATACCCTTTTGAGTATCAAATACCTCTTTTTCTTTTAACATTTCAGGATTCCAATAGTTTAATGGTACTATATTTTTATCTAATTTTAATTCACCATCCATACCATTAGCAATAAAAAAATTATCTTTATCATTTCCAATTATATTATATTCCCTATCATCTTCAAAATCTGTAAATCCATTTATTGATACAAATTCACCATTTGTCCATGTTTCTTTAGTTTCTTGAAAAAATTTGTATGCTGGAATAAATAAAATTTTAACATTTATCTTTAAAACTGAATGCACAATCACACTATCTTCATTTTTAATAAATTTTGATATTAAGCTTCCAATATTTTTATTCTTTCTAATAACATCGTAACTTACCTCGTTATCTTGTGGTATTGGAAATGGCTGACTAAAAACGCTAAAAGAAAAAACAAATAAACAAATTATAAAGATATATTTCACGATTTAATTCTTAATGATGATCTTCCCCCATCTATATGAAATATTTGTCCAGTAATCCAACTATTTTTATCACTTAATAAAAAACTTCCAATATCAGAGAAATCATCACCAGATCCAATTTTAGGTAAAGGATGCATATTTTCAATTGCTTTCTTAATAGTTTCATTACTAATCAACTTTTGTGTCATTTTTGCGTCAGTTAAACTTGGTGCAATACAATTAACTTTAATTTTTGGAGCAAATTCTGCAGCTAAGCTTAACGTAAGCCCTTCAATAGCACCTTTTGCGGTAGAGACTATTGTGTGATTAGTAAAACCCTGTTTAACAGCTATAGTTGAATAAAGTAGAATACTGCCAGCATTTTTAGCTAAAGTTTCTTGATTAAACTTAATTGCATTTATTGCACTAAGTGTATTTATTTTAAAAGAATCAATAAAATCTTCATCTTTAGTCATTTTGAGAGGTTTTAAGTTTATAGAACCAACACAAAAAGCAATACCGCATAATCGATCTTTGTATTCTTCGGAAATGTTTTTAACTTTATCAAAATCTAAAACATCACAAACTTTATATTCGCAACCAATTTCTTCAGATAATTGTTTTAATTCTGTCTCATTTCTAGAAATAATTATTGGATCATAGTTATTGCTCTTCAGTTTTTTTGATAATGCTTTTCCAATAGAACCCGTTGCCCCAAAGACAAATATATTTTTATTAGACATTTTTAACCTTTCTAATTTTTATTTGATGATAGCTAATTAATAAAGTTGATAATAACAAAATTGAATTAGTTTGATGTAAACTTGCGACTGGTAAGTAGACATTACTTAAAAGAGTAATAATACCTAAAGTTACTTGTAAGGTTAGAAATAATAGAACTAAATATACAAGAGAACTTGAAACATTTTTATTATCAAATTTAATAAATCTAAAACACACAAATAATATATAAAAAAAAACAAATATTGATAACCAACGGTGGTTAAAATTTATTGCAACTGTATTTTCAAAAATATTATAAATACCTAAATCATCAATAACATAATCATCAGGTATAATTTTTCCATTCATTAGTGGAAAAGTATTAAAAGATTGTCCAGAGTTGGTTCCTGCCATAAATCCACCTGTTGCAATTGTTATAAATATCAAGATTACAGCAATTAAAATATAAAATTCAATTGTTTTTGGATTAGATAAAAAACTTATATTAGAAGAATACCTGTAATCCATTGCTATCCATAATAGTATAGAGAAAATTATAAGAGCATTTAAAAGATGAAAAGTAAGTCTATAGGGGCTTACATAAGGATTGTCAGTCAAACCACTCTTTACCATCCACCATCCAATAACTGCTTGTATCAAACCAAACACAAAGACAATACCAAGTCTTATATACAGTGACGATTGAATTTGCTTTTTCAAACTGAAGTATATTAAGGGTATTAAAAAAATAATTCCAATAGCTCTTGCAAATATTCTATGAAACCACTCCCACCAAAAAATATATTTAAACTCATTTAATGTCATATTTTTGTTAACTATTTTGTATTCTGGTGTTTGTTTATACATTTCAAATACAACCAACCAACTTTCTAAACTCAGCGGAGGAATTACTCCTAATATTGGACGCCAGTCGGTCATGGAAAGCCCAGAGTCAGTTAATCTTGTGAGACCTCCTATTACTATAATTAATAAAACCATTGCGGTTATTGTTAATAGCCATATATAAACTGCAGGATTGTAATATTTAGAAGTATTAGCGTAATTCATTCAGGATATATATAATCCCTAGAAATAATAAAAAAAGTTGTTATTTTTCACATATGACAGAAAAAACTGATGTAGTAATTATAGGCGCAGGTCCGGTAGGCTTGTTTGGTGTATTTGAATTAGGTCTCTTAAATATAAAATGCCATTTAATTGACAATTTAGATAAGGTTGGAGGTCAGTGCGCCGAATTGTACCCAGAAAAACCAATTTATGATATTCCATCAAGACCTGTTATAACAGGACAACAATTAACTGACGAGTTAATTAAACAGATAAACCCCTTTAAACCTAAATTTCATCTTAACCAACAAGTTGAGAAAATTGATAAATCAGAATATGGTTGGATCGTAGAGACTAATATAGGCATAAAAATTGAGGCAAAATGTATTGTTATAGCCGCAGGAGCAGGAAGCTTTGTGCCTCGAAAACCTCCAATTGAGAATATTGAGAATTTCGAAAACAAAAATGTTTTTTACGCAATTCGAGACAAATCAATATTTAAGGATAAAAAACTCTTAATTGCAGGAGGAGGGGATTCTGCTTTGGATTGGACAAATGAATTATCTAAGGATTCCAATGTAACTCTAATACATAGAAGAAAAGAGTTTAGGGCAGCACCGGATTCTGTTTCAAAAATGCAAGAATTAGAAACAAAAGGAAAAATTAAATTTTTAAAAGGTCAAATTAAAAAGATCTCAAGCTCAGAAGATAGTAAAATTGTACTTGAATACGAAAATGATGAACAAAGATCACAAATTGAAGTAGATTATCTTTTGCCATTTTTTGGATTAAAAATGGAACTAGGTCCAATTGCGGAATGGGGTTTAAACTTACACGAGAACTTAATTAAGGTGGACACTGAAAAATTTGAAACTTCTTCACCATCAATCTTTGCGATTGGTGACATAAATTGGTATCCAGGAAAACTTAAGCTTATTCTATCAGGATTTCACGAGTCTGCCTTAATGGCTCAAGAAGTATTCAAGTATTGCTTTCCTGATAAGAAAAACATTTTTAGATACACAACATCTTCCAAACAACTTCAAAAAAAACTAGGCGTTTAATGCCAAAGTTAATAATCACAGATAGATCAGGTACAAAGTCTGAAATTGAATATGATAGTAATTTTACATTAATGGAATCCCTTAGAGACAATGGATATGATATTGAAGCTTCGTGTGGAGGATGTTGTGCTTGTGCTACCTGTCATGTTTATATTGATGAAAAATGGACAAAAAAGCTGAAAAATATGCATGATGATGAAGAATCGATGCTTGATCAAGCTTTTGATGTTAAAAATAATTCCAGATTATCCTGTCAAATTGATCTTTCTGAAGAGCTTGATGGTTTAGAAATAGAAATTGCGCCTGAATAGTATTGACATGAAATATTAATTTGTATACAAACAGTTTGTATATAAACTATGGCAGGCACTTCTCTTAATGAGAATAGATTAGCATTATTAATTTGGCAAACATCAAACTTATGGCAATCTAAAGTAAGACATAAATTGAAAGAGAGTCAAATCACATTAAATGAATATCTTATTCTCGAAACAATTTATTTATTACAACAAGAAAACGTAAATATTACTCAACAGGATATATGTAAAAATGCATCTATTGATAGATCAGTTGTCAGTTTACGTGTTTCTAAACTAGAAGAAAAGAAATTAATATCAAAGCAACAACCACAAGATAAAAGATCTGATAGTTTAATTCTAACTGCAGCAGGGAATGATTTAATTAATAATATTATTGATAATATTGTAGATTTAGAAAATGAATTATTTAATAAATTAGGAACTGAAATTTTTAATTTCACAAATTCATTAAAGTTGTTATTGGGTAAAAAAATTAGAATTAGAGCAAAATTAAATGATTGATCAAGAATTAGTACAATCCTTAAAAGCTTGGCCTTTTAAAGAAGCATTACAAATCATTAAAAAAAATGGTGGTTTACAAAATTTTAAAATTCCATCTAAGGGATATGTATTACTAGAAACTGGTTATGGCCCCTCAGGTTTACCTCATATTGGAACTTTTGGTGAAGTTGTAAGAACATCAATGGTAAAAAATGCATTTAGCTCTATAATAGATTGCCCAACAAAACTGATCACATTTTCTGATGATATGGATGGATTAAGAAAAGTTCCTGAAAATGTTCCAAATAAAGAAATGTTAGAAAAATTTATAGGTAAGCCACTTACTTCTATACCAGATCCATTTGGTAAATTTGAAAGTTTTGGACATCATAATAATGCAAAACTTAGAAGTTTTTTAGATGAATTTAATTTCGACTATGAGTTTGTTAGCTCAACAGAAAAATATCAAAATGGAGATTTTAATGAAACAATATTAAGTATATTTGAAAACTATCCAAAAATATTAGATATTATTTTACCTACCTTAAGGGCAGAGAGAAAAGAAACTTATAGCCCATTTCTTCCAATAAGTGAAAATTCAGGTGAGGTTCTTCAAGTAAAAATTGAAGAATATAAAATGGATTCAAAAACAATAATTTACAAAGATCCATCTTTAAACAAGTTAGTTGAAACAGAAGTAATTAATGGAAAATGTAAGTTACAATGGAAAGTCGATTGGGCAATGAGATGGATGTCGTTTGAGGTTGATTATGAAATGTGCGGTAAAGATCTTACAGAAAGTGTTGATTTAGGATCCAAGATTTGTAGAGCATTAAATAAAAAACCACCAACTAATTTAATTTATGAAATGTTTTTAGATGAAAAAGGTGAAAAAATTTCTAAGTCAGTTGGAAATGGTATTAGTGTAGATGAGTGGCTACGTTACGCATCTCCTGAGAGTCTTGCACTCTATATGTTCCAAAAACCAAAATCAGCAAAGAAGCTTCACTTTGATGTAATTCCTAAAACTGTAGATGATTATCTTTCTCATTATAATTCATACTCAAGTTTAGATAAAAATAAACAGTATGATAATCCAATTTGGCATATTCATTCAGGAAAACCTAAAGAATTTAAATCAGAAATAAATTTCAATACCCTTACTAACCTAGTAAATGTCTCTAATTCTAAAGATAAAAAAGTAATATGGTCTTTTATTAATAAATATGATGATAATATTAATGCTGATAACAATCCTGAATTTGACCGTCTTATAGACTTTGCACTTAACTACTATGAAGATTTTATTTTGCCTAAAAAGAAATTTTTAGAGATTGATATTAGTAATAAAGAAGTATTTATTGATATTATTAATGTTTTAGAAAATGAGGTTACTGAAAATAGTTCATCTGAAGATATTCAAACATTATTATATGAAGTAGGAAAAAAACACAAATTTGAAAACTTAAAAGATTTTTTTAAACTAGTATATCAAGTTATGCTTGGTCAGGATCAAGGCCCTAGACTAGGATCATTTTTTAAATTATTTGGTTTAAGAGAAACTATTGATTATCTAAAAAAATTAATAGATAATTAATTTATTGTACAATAGTTCATTAAAAATATTAAGATTATTACCTCCCGAGTTATCTCATACTATTACAATTAATTTTTTAAAATATTTCAAAGTAAGACAAAAAAATTTTGAGGATCCTATTCTTGCACAACATCTAATGGGTTTAGATTTTGCAAATCCTATAGGACTCGCTGCCGGTTTTGATAAAAATGCTGAAGTGATGCATTCCATGTTCTCATTTGGTTTTGGATTTCTTGAAGTTGGCACAATTACTCCACAACCTCAAACCGGTAATTCTAAACCAAGAGTATTTAGATTAAGTGAAGATAAAGCCATAATCAATAGTTTAGGATTTAATAATAAAGGTATTAAAAAAGTAAAAAAAAATTTAATTAAATACCAAAAATCATACTTAAATAATAAAATTGTAGGAGTTAATATTGGAAAAAATAAAAATTCAAGTGAAGCTTCTGACGATTATTTAATTGGTTTAGAAGAGTTAGGTGATTTAGCAAGTTATATAACTATAAATATATCTTCACCAAATACTGAAGGCCTGAGAGATCTGCAATTGAGAGGAAAGATAGAAAAATTAATTAAAAAAATTATAGATAAAAGAGATGAAATAAAACAAATTATAACCAAGCCAATATTAATTAAAATTTCACCTGATTTAAATGAAGATCAACTAAGAGATATAGCTTTAATTTCCTTAGCTAACAATATAGATGGATTGATACTTACAAATAGTACCATAAAAAGATATGATAATTTAATTTCTATAAATAAAGAAAAGAAAGGCGGTTTAAGTGGTAAACCTCTATACGATAATTCAAATATAATTTTGAAAAAAATTTATGAACTTACAAATGGTCAAATACCATTAATAGGAGTGGGTGGTATATCAAGTGGAAGGGACTGTTATGAAAAAATTAAATCTGGCGCTTCTTTAGTTCAACTATATACCGCTTTGGTTTATTCTGGTCCAAATTTAATCAATAGTATGAAAGGCGACTTGATCGACCTAATTAAAACTGATGGATATAAAAATGTATCTGAAGTTGTTGGTAAATCGGTATAGTAGTGAAAAAAATAAAATCTATCGAAGAAATTATTAATGATTATGACAATTTTATAATTGATCAATGGGGCGTAATGCATGATGGAACATTTGGATATGACTTTGCTTTTAATTCTATCAAAATTCTCAATAGTAAAAATAAAAATTTGTTTATAATTTCAAATTCATCAAAAAGATCGAAGTCATCCATAGATAGATTACCTAAGCTTGGTTTTAAAAAAAATTCTTTTATAAACACGGTGACAAGTGGAGAAATGATTTGGCAATTACTTAAAAAAAAATCTTTAGATGATAAAAATAAAAAAAATTGTTTTCATATTTATGATGAAGAAAAAGAAGATGGTCTAGATTTTAGAAATGGTTTAAATTTTAATTTTGTAGAAAAAGTAGAAGAAGCAGATTTAATTTTAGCTTGTACTCCGTTTATAAATTTACAGCCAATTGACTACATTCCATTACTAGAAGTAGCTTATAAAAAAGAAATAACAATGTATTGTGCAAACCCTGACTTTGAAACAGTTGAAAGTAATAGCAACAATAATATCTTTTGTATGGGTGCTATTGGTGAAATATACAAAAAAATGGGAGGAAATGTTATTATAAAAGGTAAGCCTGATGTAAGCATATACTCTGAAACTACAAATCAAATTAATCTAGAAAAAAAAAGAACAGTAGCTATTGGCGACTCATTATTTCATGATATTCAAGGTGCTAATAATTTTGAAATAGATAGTGTTTTAGTAAAATCTGGTATTCATAAAGATTTAAATCAAATAAATAATTTAATTAAAAATCATCAAATAAACCCAACTTATATTATAGATAAATTTAGTATTTAGAATACTTGACAAAGTAATATTTATATTTACATGCAACCTCATTATGTCAATGAGATGTGAATTAACTGGAAAATCCTTTCAAACTGGTAACAATGTCAGTCACGCTAAGAATAGAACAAAAAGACGTTTTAAGCCAAACCTTCAGAACATTACTTTTGTTAGCGAAGCATTGGGACAAAAATTTCAACTTAAAGTTGCAGTTAGTACTATACGTACAGTAGAAAAAAAAGGTGGGTTAGATGAATTCCTTATCAATACACCAAACTCTAAATTGCCCTTAAAAGCTAAAAAATTAAAAAAAACTATTCTGTCAAAATCTAATTAAATTTTTGTAATGGGATTTTTCTTTGAATTAACAACAATACTTAATTCTCTTAGCACTGAAATAATGTGGTTCATAATGCTATTTTTCTGTTTTTTTTCGATTCTTATTTTTTTAAGGATATTTGGATATATAGGAATTTTTATCTATTCTGCACTAGCTGTAATTGCAGGAAATATTCAAGTTCTTAAAACAGTAGATTTTTTTTATTCACCTGAACCGGTAGCATTAGGAACCATTCTTTTTGCATCAACATTTTTATGTACTGATATTTTATCTGAATATTATGGTAAGGAAAAAGCTAGAATAAATATTTTAATCGGTTTTAGTGCATTCTTATTTATGACTTTGTTAATGGTAATTACTATTGGTTTTCAACCATCAGATGCAGATTGGGTACAAGAGAGTTTATCAAATGTATTTACTCCAATGACAAGATTTTTTATAGCTAGTATGATAGCATATTTAATAAGCCAATATTTTGATGTTTGGTTCTTTAACTATTTGAAACAAGCTTTATCAGGCAAGTCTCTCTGGTTAAGAAATAATTTATCTACAATTACCTCATCTTTGGTTGATAATACTGTCTTTAGTATATTTGCTTGGATCTTATTAAATCCTGAACCAGTAAGTGTGTATAATGTCATAATGATTTATATTTTAGGCACTTATCTTCTTAGAATATTTATAGCCCTACTTGACACTCCTTTTATTTATATAGCTAAGTTTTTTGTCCCAAAAACAAATGACTAACTTTTCTTGGAAAGTTAAAAAAACAAATATAAAAAATAAAGCAAGAATAGGAAAAATTTCTACACCACATGGTGATATTGAAACTCCAGCATTTATTTTTTGTGCAACAAAAGCTGCACTAAAATCTTTTACTACTCTTGAAGCAAAAAAAAATAATACACAAATTATACTATCCAATACATACCATTTAATGCTTCAGCCAGGTAGTGAACTCATAGCTCAACATGGAGGTCTTCATAAATTTACGGGTTGGAATGGACCTATGTTAACAGATAGTGGTGGATTTCAAATTTTTTCTCTTGGACATGGTTCAGTTGCTGATGAAATAAAAGGACGAAAAACAAATTCAAAAAATAAAAAAACATTAATAAATTTGAATGAGGAGGGCGCATTATTCAAGTCTTATATAGATGGTTCTACACATATGTTATCTCCTGAAAAATCAATAGAGGTTCAAAGAAATCTTGGTGCAGATTTCATCTTAGTTTTTGATGAATGCACTCCTTATAATGTAGATAAAACGTACACATCTGATTCTATGTTAAGAAGTCATAGATGGTCTTTAAGATCCATCAACGCATTTAACTCTAAACTTAATTATAGTCCTAAAAATGGCTCAGCTGGTAGACAAGAAATGTATGGGATCATTCAAGGTGGGATTTACAAAGATTTAAGAGAAGAAAGCATTGAATTTAACACAGAAAAAATCAATACTTTTGGAATTGCTATTGGTGGAAGTTTAGGATCAAATAAAGATGAAATGAGAGATATAGTTCATTTTACTTCTTCTAAATTAGATAATTCTCGTCCTGTGCATTTGCTAGGTATTGGCGATCCAAGGGATATATGGGATTTCGTTGCAGATGGAATCGATACATTTGATTGTGTAAGCCCAACTCGAATTGCTAGACATGGATCAGCTTTAGTAAAAGGTAAACAGGGAAAAATAAATTTAAAAAATGTTAAATATAAAAATAATTTAAACCCTATAGATAATGAGTGTAATTGCTATACTTGTAAGAATTTTACACTGGCATATTTATATCATCTTTTTTCTGCACAAGAATTACTAGGATTACAACTTCTTACTAATCATAATATATATTTTATGAATAATCTTATGAAAGAAGTTAGAAGCTCAATTGAAAATAATGATTTTGATAATGCAAAAAAGAAATGGTTCAATTCTTAATTATCTAAATGAAAAGTAGCAGATAACTGATTTAGTAATACTTCTCCTAACTGATCGACATCCATTATTGTTACAGCCTTACAATAGTATCTTGAAACATCATGCCCAATTCCTATAGCAATTAATTCAATTTCATCTTTTTTTTCAATTTCACCAATTATATCTCTCAAATTTTTTTCTAAATAATTACCTGGATTTACAGAAAGTGTTGAGTCATCAACTGGAGCACCATCACTTATAACAATAAGAATTTTTCTTTTTTCCTTTCGAAAAGATAATCTATTATAAGCCCATGATAAAGCTTCTCCATCGACATTTTCCTTCAGAATTCCCTCTTTCAATAATAAGCCCAAATTTTTCTTTGATCTCCTCCATGGTGAGTCTGCAGATTTATAGATAATATGTCTTAGATCATTTAACCTACCTGGATTAGAAGGCTTTCCATTTTTGATCCATTTTTCTCTAGAGTTACCTCCCTTCCAAGCTTTGGTGGTAAACCCTAATATTTCAGATTTAATTAAGCATCTTTCTAATGTTTTTGCTAAAATATCTGAACAAAGGGCTGCAACTGTAATTGGTCTGCCTCTCATTGAACCAGAATTATCAATTAGAAGACTCACAATTGTATCTTTAAATTCAACTTCCTTTTCTATTTTGTAGCTTAATTTATTATTTGGATTAGCAATAATTTTAGCTAACCTTGATGTATCGAGAAAACCCTCTTCCATATTAAAATCCCAATGACGATTTTGCTGAGCTAAAAGTTTTCTTTGCAGTCTATTGGCAATTTTAACAATTAATGGTTGAAAAGAAAATACTTGTTGATCAAGATTTCTTCTAAGTTTCTCTAATTCTTTGATATCACAAAGTTCTTCAGCGTTAATAATTTCATCAAAATTATAATCAAAAACTTTATAATTCCCTAAATTCTCTAAAATTTTTCTATCTGGTAAATAATCTAGTTCAGTATCCCCACTTTCTTCTCCCATATCATCATTTTCTTCTAATGAAACTGACTGCTCAACTGTTGTTTCACTTGTTTGCATTTCTATATTTGAATCAGTTTGTTCATCATTTTTTTGTTCATCATTATTTTTATTTTCATTATCTTGATCTTCATCGTTTTGATTAATATCATCGTTCTGAGTATTGTTTACACTGTTATTAAGTAATCCAAGCTCATCTAGTTTTTCAACTATTGTGGATGTATATTTCTCTTGATCGTATAAAAATTTCTTTAATTCTACAAAAAAGTTTGAATAATCTTTTTTTAATTTTTCTTTTACAATATTTTTAAAACTACTATTATTTTCACCTAAATCTACACCAACAATTTCTTCAAATGCTACGTTTTTAAATGCTGTAATTAATAAATTTTGATCTTTTTTAGTATTTTCAATTTTAAGATCTCTAATATACTTATTCTTTAGATTTTTTTGTATTCCCTTGAATTCATTACTACCAATAGCTTCTACTCGTGCCTGCTCTAAAACATTAATTATTTGGTTTGATAACTCATCTTGATTTAAGAAGTTTTGGTGTATGTCTTTTGAATGCAGTCTGAATTCAAGTGCAAAAGAGTCCGCTTCAGCTCTTAGATATTCTAGATTATTTTTAAAATTTTCAATTTTTGGTTCAGTTAAATTTATTGTGTTACCAATAATTGAAGGATTTTCTTTTACAAAATTAATCTCTATATCCTCTTTTTTTCCTATAGATTTTATTGTTGCACTTAATGACTTTTTAAAATCTTCAATAATTTCACTATTCTTTGACATTAACTACTTTGGCATCAGTAATATCAATTCCAAATGATCTTTGAAAATATTCTTGTAAGATAGATCTCTCCATTTCATCACATCTATTTAAAAAAGATAGTTTAAAAGAATATTCAATATCATTGAATAGAAAGTAGTTTTCTGCCCATGTTAAAACAGTTCTTGGGCTCATAACAGTTGAAATATCACCATTAATAAATCCTGATCTCGAAAGATCTGCAGTAGCTACCATACATTTGACAATGTCTTTGCCGTCCTTATTGTTAAGTTTCTTTATTTTACTTAAAATAATTTTTATTTCTTGATCATTACTTAGATAATTCAATGTTGATACAATATTCCATCTATCCATTTGACCTTGGTTTATTTGTTGAGTACCATGATACAAACCAGATGTATCACCAAGACCAACAGTGTTAGCCGTAGCAAACAATCTAAAAAATTTGTGGGGTTTAATTACTCTTGATTGATCAAGTAAAGTTAACTTACCTTCTGACTCTAGAATACGCTGAATAACAAACATAACATCTGGTCTGCCTGCATCATACTCATCAAAGACTAAAGCTACTGGATTTTTGTAAGACCAAGGTAGTATACCATCTTGAAACTCTGTTACTTGTTTATTATCTTTAAGAATAATTGCATCTTTGCCTATTAAATCTATTCTGCTGATATGACTATCTAGATTAATTCTTATGCATGGCCAGTTAAGTCTGGCAGCTACTTGTTCAATATGAGTAGATTTACCTGTACCATGGTAGCCTTGAATCAAAACTCTTCTATTAGAAGAAAACCCTGCCAGTATTGAAAGAGTTGTTGCTGGATCAAAAATATATGTTTGATCTATTTCTGGAACGTGTTCAGTTTTTTCTTTAAACTTATAAACCTCAAACTCACAGGAAACCCCAAATATTTCTTTGGGATCAATTTTGATAGTAGGTGATTTTTCTATATTTTTTTTATCAGTCATTTTTAAATTTTTTTAAAAGTATTTTGTATGAATTATTTATTTCCTTAAACTTCTCTTCTGCTTTTTTATCGTTACCATTTACATCAGGGTGAAATATTTTCACTAGTTTTTTGTAAGTTTTTTTAATTTTATCCAATGTCAATGGTAGATCTAGATTGAATAATGATAGAGCTTCATTTTCTTCTTTTGTAAGATTTTCATCAACCAGCTTATTTCTGAAGTAATTATTCTCTCGTTCATTTGGATTTAAATCGTTCATTTCTTCGTTAAAAAAATTGTTAATTTGATCCATTACTTTGTGATAATTTCCCTTTAATGGCCAAGATGGCCTGTTCCAAATAATATCTTTTCTCATAGAATTCTCAATTTCATTAACTGATAATCCTTTATAAAAATCCCATGACTTATTGTATTCCTTAATATGTTCCATACAAAAATAATAATACTGATTTAATAATACTCTAGATTTTGGAGCTTTAAACTTCCCTTCATTATTACAATCATTCTTGTCACATTTTCTAAAAAAAGTTTTTTCCCAAGAAAGACTATTTTTATTAATATCTATTTTATGTTTACCCACACATAATATATAGTTTAAAAATCATGAATCGTAAGCAAAGAATTGATAAAATATTATCAAATAAATTTGACAATTTTTTATTAGAAATTGTTGACAATTCAACTTTACATAAAGGACATAACAATTTTACTGGCAATAATGAGACACATATTAAAATTATTTTAACAAAAAAAAATAAAATATCCATAAATAGAATGAATATTCATAGAATTATAAATAATTTACTTGAAGAGGAGTTTAAAAGCGGACTTCATTCATTAGAGATAAAAATTAACTAATTTTAGAAATTTCAACTTTTGATATTTGTTTTTTTGAATGTGATAAAATTTTGTATCTAAAAAAATTATCCTTAAAAGATTCCCCATACGAAGGTATTTTTTTTGACATATCTAAAATATAGCCTGCTATAGTTGATGATTCAATTTCTGGTGGCTCTAAATCAAAACTTTTGTATAGATCCCTAATATTTTTTTCTCCATTAATTATTACCTTACCATAGTTATTAAGTTTAAAATCATTTTCAGGCACATCAATTTCATCTACTATTTCACCAACTATTTCTTCAATTATATCTTCTAGTGTTATTAGTCCAAGTAACTCACCAAACTCATCT
Source organism: uncultured Alphaproteobacteria bacterium (assembly GCA_902605135.1). Classification (GTDB taxonomy): domain Bacteria; phylum Pseudomonadota; class Alphaproteobacteria; order HIMB59; genus CACPNW01. Next base: position 22,288 of record CACLBK010000008.1, on the reverse strand, counting down.
ACTACAAAAGCTAGATGTTCTTTTCTTTTTTTAAATTCAACTAATTGTTCTAAAAGGTTTGTAGTTTCTGGAATAAACCATGGATTAGATATTTTATCAAAAATTATTTCTTTTGATTCACTATGATTCTTTAAATCTATATTTAATGTTCTAACATTTAACAAACCTATAATATTTTCAGGATTATCTTTCCAAAATGGAATACGGGTATATCTAGAACTATTAATTTTATTAATAATCTCACTTGTCTTTATTGATGAGTCTATTGAGTAAATATTTTTTCTATGGGTAAAAATTTCTTCAACTGTTATATCATTTAATTGTAAAATACTTTGTAACATATCTTTTTCTTGTTCATAATCAGGATTTGAAGTCTTATAAAGATCTATTACACCTTTTAACTCTTCCTCTGATTGTAGATCTTTATTTAAAATATCATTTTCATTTTTTCTAAAAATTAATCTTACAATTATGTTAATGAAAAATACAAAAACAAATAAAACTTTATTTAAATAATAAATAATTGGAGAAATTAATAAAGCTGTTCTATTAGGCCTGTTTATAGCATAAGTTTTAGGCAGAACTTCAGCAAATATTACAATCACTACCGTCATAATTAAAGTTGCATAAAATATACCTTCGACACCAAAAAGATCGTAGAAAAATGCTGTTGCAAATGAAGATGCTAGAATATTAACTAGGTTATTTGATAAAAGCAAAGTTGATATTACATTATCTTTTTTATCTAGCAGCTCCAAAACATACTTCGCCCTTTTACTACCCTTTTTTTTCTTATAAAGAATTCTTGCTTTTGAAGTTGCGGTTATCGCTGTTTCAGAACCAGATAGAAAACCTGATAGTATTACAAGGAATATTAATAAAAAAAGAAGAAATATGCTTGTCATTTATATATTTTGTAAAATTTTATAAACTTTATTCTTATCTAATTTTTTATAAAAAATCGAGCTTCCTATCTTATCTATAAGTGAAAAATTAATATTATTTTGAAAGTTTTTTTTATCTTTAATGAGTTTACTAATTAATTTTTTATCTTTTAATATGCTGTCAAATATTTTAAGTCTACAATTTTTAAAGTGTGTTATTATTTTTTCTAATTCATCAAAAGATAACATTCCAAGATAATTAGATATCTTTGCTTCAGTTATCATACCTATAGAAATTGCTTCTCCATGATTAAATTTATTATAATTATAGTGACTTTCTATAGCATGACCAATTGTATGTCCAAAATTTAGCATTGCCCTAGAATTTTTATTTAACAAGAATTCCTTTTCGTCTTTTTTAACATAAAAAAGTTTTATGATGATTGATTTATAAATTGCTTTTTCTAATATAGATTTATTCAAATTAAATAATTTATTTGCATTTACCTCCAACCAACAAAAAAATTGATAATCTTTAATTAAGGCGTGTTTAACTATTTCTGCATATCCAGATCTTATTTCTTTTTTTGGCAAACTATTTAAAACAGAAATATCAATTAATACTTCTTTTGGTTGAAAAAATGTCCCGATTAAATTTTTTCCAAAAATAGTATTGATACCATTTTTACCCCCAATAGAGCTATCTACTTGAGACAAAAGAGTTGTGGGTATAAGGTAAAATTCTAAACCTCTTAAGACTGTGCTTGCTACAAATCCTGCCAAATCTCCTAATGTACCTCCTCCAATGGCAATAAGTACAGATTTTCTGTTAACATTACTTTTAATTAATTTGTCAGCAAGATTTTTGTATCCATCAAAAGTTTTAATTTTTTCTCCACATTGAACAGAAATTTTTTTTATATTTTTCTGTTTAGCAAAATTTAAATCAATTTTAATTTTTGAATCTACAACACAAAATACTTTTTCATTTTTTTTGGCAATATTGATAATGAATTTATAAATAAAATTTTTTTTTATTATTATTGTCGTTTTTAATTTTTTATTTTTTATTAATAATTTATTTTTCATATGAATTTAATTCAAATTTAATTTTATCTAGTACATTAATTTTATCTGAATCATTATTTACAATTAAATTAGCTTTTTCATAAAATTGCTGTCTATCTTCATAAAGTTTTTTCAAAATTTCTTTTTTACTTTCATCTTTATTTAATAGTGGTCTTTTTTTTGAAGATTTTAATCTATTAACTAAATTGTTTAATTTAACTTGTAAATAAATAGAATAGGAATTTCGTTTAATTGATTTTCTAATCTCTTTATTAGCTATACTTCCACCTCCCAGTGATATCACACAATTGTTCTTATTTAATAATTTAATACAAATTCTTTCTTCAAGGTTTCTAAAATATAATTCTCCATATTCTTTAAAGATTTCATTTATACTTTTTTTAGTCGTCAGTTCAATTTCCTTATCAGTATCATAGAATGCAAAATTTAGATATTTGCTTAAATCTTTCCCAATAACTGATTTTCCCGATCCCATTAGGCCCATAATACAAATATTTTTCCTTTTAATCATACTGAGGTCATACATATTATTATTGCTTCTTATTCTTGACAAATTTTTGTTGAAATTAGAAAAAACTTAAAAAAATGATAAAAACATATATTAGTCATTTTTTTAAATAGCATATATGAGAAACAGGTACATTATATATATTTTTATAATAGTGACAATATTCGTTTTTACAGGTCTTTATATGATTGAAATTCCTTCACCCTCAAGGATTATAACTGAAAAATATAACTTAAATCTAAAATGAAATTTATTCTTATCATATTTTTTGTTCTCCTTTCAAATACAATTTTTGCAAATGAAGAAGACAACAACCAAGTAGAGGTTATTAATTTATATGAAAGTAAGAGTCTTGATCAAATGGTGTTAGACAATCTTAATGAAGAACAAGTAATTGAAGAAGAAGTTGAAAACTCAAATGAAACTGGTGAAATTGTAACCAATGAAGTTGAAGTAACACAAATTGATACTGTAAAACTTAATTTCATTCAAAAAAATGAACTAAAAAATCTAAATAATTATTTAAATAATCTTAAGAAAATCAATTCTCAAACTTTACAAAAAGAAATAATTGAGGTTTTAGAAAATCTCCAATTAAATCTTGAATTAGAAAAAGACAGAGAAATATTTTTTTTAGTTATTAATTACTTACAGTCTATTGGTCAGATTAATAAATCTTATGAATTAATTGAAGCACATGATTTAAGTAATGATAAAAATTTTAGTTTTTATACTGGGGTTAAATTAAATTATTTATTATCAACTTTTCAATTAAATGAAGCTTGTAATTTTAATGAAGAATTAAACTCAAATGTAAAATTAGATTTTTTCTTTTTAGAAAAACTTGATATATTTTGTTTGATTTTAAATGATAATCAGTCTGAAGCTTTTTTGTTGAATTCAATTTTAATAGAATCTGAAAAAAATTCAGACATTTATTATCAGAATTTATTTTCACTCATATCTAATTCATCAAATCAGATAAGTATTAATAATACAATTAAGAATTCTGAAATAAATAAAGAATTAATATTCCTTTATAGTGCTATGACTAGAATTGCAGAACTCCCGTTTTCACATGAATTTTACGAACTCGACAAAAAAAATCTATCAATACCAATAATTTTAAATCAATCATCTCCTATTGACTTAAGAATAAAAGCTGCCAATAAAAGTTTTTTAGAAAATCTAATTACTGTAGATAGTTTAGCAGCTTTATATATGTCTGCTGATTTTAATTCAGATCAATTAAATAATCCTAAAGAAACAGTTGATACATTTTCAGATAATAAAGAATTGAGTATGGCTTTTTTATATCAATTAGTAAATATTCAAATATTTCCAAATGATAGATTAAATATTCTTATTCAATTTTGGAATTTTGCTAAAGAAAATAATCTAGAAGAAATTGCATATAAACTATCATTTAATATGTTGACATCAATAGATGCTGATTCAGAAAATATAATACATGGACCACAAATAGCTTCAGCTTATATATTTAATAATAATTTTGAAAGTGCAATCAATTGGTTAGAATTATATGAAAATGCTAAGGAAGTAGATTCAAAAAGTATTTATGCCAGAGTTTTATTGGACCTTTATTCTTCTAATGATTTAAATTCATTCATAAATTCTATAAATTTAACATTGAACAATTACATTTACAGTGAAGACAATGAAAATGCAGAATTATTGTATGTTTTAAATACTGTAATGAATTTAGATATAAACTCTAGTTCTAATCTCAGTTTAGAAAAAATTTTTGATAATAGAACAATGCCATCAATATTTTTGCTGAATGAGATAGATAATAGTATTCTAAATAAAGATGATGAAAAATTCCTTTTTTATTCATTAATTTCTTTATATGATAAAGAATGGAGTGATATTCACCCAGAACACCTCAGACTTATACTTCATGGTTACTTAAAATATAAAGATGGAGTATTATTTAGAAATTTAATTTTAGAAGTATTTAAAAATTTTAAATTTATTATATGACCAAATATTTAGAGTTTGAAAATAAAATAGAAAAAGTTGAATCAATATTGAGTCAGCTAAATAATAACAAAGAATTAAATGCAGATAAAATAAAAAAATTAGATAAAGATAAAGCTGAGTTATATAAAAAAATTTACTCAAATCTAGATCCTTGGCAAAAAGTACAAGTATCCCGACACAGTGAAAGACCACACACAATTGATTATCTTAACAATATTTTTGAAGATATTGTACTTTTACATGGTGATAAAAAATATGCTGATGACAATGCCATAGTAGGAGGACTTGCAAAGATTGATGGGAGTTCAGTTTTTTTTATAGGAACAGAAAAAGGCAATACAATGGAAAAAAGAATTAAACATAATTTTGGTATGGCAAAACCAGAAGGATATAGAAAAGTTCAAAGATTATTAAAATTAGCAGAAAAATTTAGATTACCTTTAATTTCATTTGTTGATACGGCAGGAGCTTTTCCTGGAAAAGATGCTGAGGAACGCGGACAATCAGAGTCTATAGCCTCATCAATACTTCATTTTTTAAAGGTTAAAATTCCGACTATTTCAATAATAATTGGAGAGGGGGGGTCAGGTGGAGCAATAGGAATAGCTACTTCAGATAGAGTTTTAATGTTAGAACATTCAATTTATTCAGTTATTTCTCCTGAAGGATGCGCATCCATATTATGGAGGAATACAGCATTCTCTCAGGAAGCTGCTAAAACTTTAAAACTTACAGCTATAGATTGTAAAAAATTTGAAATTATTGATGAAATTATCCCTGAACCATATGGTGGAGCTCATAGACATCCAATAAAACAATCTGAAATATTAAAAGCAAAGATTGTAGCATTTATTAATGATCTCAAACAAATTTCAATTAATGATCTAGTTCAAAATAGAAAGAATAAGTATCTAAATATTACTGCTAATATTTAACTTCCATGACATTGTTTATATTTTTTACCTGAACCACAAGGACAAGGTTCATTTCTACCAATTTTTTTTGTTATAATTCTTCTAGGTTCCTGATTTTGTTTCTTTGTATCATCATTTTTGTTTTCATTTACTAACTTAATATTAAATAGGGTTTTAAGAACTCTTTCATTTTGATTTGAAAGCATTTCATCGAAATAATCAAAAGACTCTCTTTTATACTCATAAAATGGATCTTTGCCTCCCATCGCTCTTAAATTAACACTACCGCGTAATGAATCCATTGCGGCTAAATGATCTCTCCAATCTTTATCTATTTGAAACAACATTACTCTTTTTTCAGCAAATCTAAATAAATCAGCTGAATATTGATGTTGCTTTTCCTTATATTTTTGATTTACTTCATCTAATAACCTCTTTTTAATTTCTTCATCATCCACACCTTCTTCATCAAACCATTTTAAAATAGGAATATCTAAATTAAAAGTTTCTCTAATGTTTTCATTTAATAAATTTGCATCCCATTCATGAGAGTACTTTTTTGGGGGAATAGCAACTTCGATTAAATTATTGATATAATCAGAAATCATATCTTGAATTATACTCGATTGATCATTTGTATTAAGTATTTCTCTTCTGTTTTGATAGATTATTTTTCTCTGATCATTTAGTATATCATCAAATTTTAAAATTTGTTTTCTCATATCAAAATTGTGACTTTCTACTTTTTGCTGTGCTCTTTCTAATGATTTTGTTATCATTGAATGAGTAATCACCTCACCATCTGTAAGTCCCAACTTTGATAATACATTTTCAAGAGTTTTTGATCCAAATATTCTCATTAGGTCATCTTCTAAGGACAAGAAAAAAATACTTTCACCGATATCTCCTTGTCTTCCTGATCTTCCTCTTAATTGATTATCTATTCTTCTACTTTCGTGTCTTTCTGTGCCAATTATGAGCAAACCACCTGCTTCAATTGCTTCTTTTTTTAAAGCTGCATCACCATTTCCCAATTTAATATCTGTACCTCTTCCCGCCATATTAGTAGAAATAGTTATATTGCCAGGCATTCCAGCTTCTTCAATAATTTTTGCTTCACTCATATGATTTTTAGCATTTAGAACATTATGCTCTAGATTTTCTCTTTTTAATAAATCAGAAATCTTTATCGAATTTTCAACTGATGTAGTTCCTATTAGGATTGGTTGATTGATTTTATTTCTTGCCTTAACAAGATCTAACACAGCATTGTATTTTTCTCTTTTTGTCATATAAATTTGATCATTTTTATCAAGACGATTTACTTTAATATTAGGAGGAATTTCAACAACCTCCAAATCATATATACTTTCAAATTCTTTTGCTTCTGTTGTAGCAGTTCCTGTCATCCCACTTAGACGATGATATGTTCTAAAAAAATTCTGATATGTAACAGAAGCAATAGTTTGATTTTCTTTTTGGATCACTAAATTTTCTTTTGCTTCTATAGCTTGATGCAATCCATCACCATATCTTCTACCTTCCATAGCTCTACCAGTTAACTCATCAATAATGACTACACTTTTATCTTTGATTATGTAATCTTTATCTTTTATAAATAAATGATGTGCTCTAAGCGCTTGGATAATATTATGGTTCAAAACCATATTTCCTAAATCCTGAAGTGTACCTTCTGTAATAATTCCATTTTCTTTCAATAATTTTTCACAAAATTCCATTCCTCCTGTAGTAAGTAAAATACTTTTACTTTCTTCATTAATTTCAAAATCATCTTCTCTAAGAATTTTTATAATTTTATCTATTTTTGGAAATAAATCTGTATCAGAATTTGATTCAGCAGATATTACAAGAGGTGTTCTAGCTTCATCAATTAAAATACTATCGACTTCATCTACTATTGCAAATGCATTTTTTTTAAAACATAAGTTATTGTAATCGTTTTTCAAATTATCTCTTAAGTAATCAAATCCTATCTCATTGTTAGTTGCATACACAACATCTGCATCATATTGATCAGATCTTTCTTCATGAGCTGTTTCCGAAGTAACACTACCAACACTAAGACCAAGAAAATTAAATATTTGACCCATCCATTCTGCATCTCTTTTTGCTAGATAATCATTAACTGTAATAATATGCACCGATAAGTTTTCTATAACATTTGCATAAGCGGCTAGAGTAGCTACTAAGGTTTTTCCTTCTCCTGTCTTCATTTCAGTTATCTTATTTTCGTATAAGACCATTCCACCTATTATTTGAACATCATAGTGTCTCATATTTAATGTTCTTTTTGATGTCTCTCTAACTACTGCAAATATTTCTGGTAATAATTTGGATATTGATCGAGTTTCATTAAATTTATTTTTAAAGTAATTTGTTTTATTTTTTAATTCTTGATCAGAGAGTTTGGAGATTTCTTCTTCAAGTTTATTTACTTTATCTACAAAACTCGAATATTTTTTAACTGCATTAGATTTTATAGAACCAAATAGTTTATTAACGATATTAATCATGTTATGATAGATGGAAGTTAATATATGAAAAATATTTCTTCTACAAAGGAATTTAAGCTAAAATATGGCCAATAAAATGATTTCAATATTTAAGCCAAAAAAAATCAAAGATTTTAATCCTAGTGGCCTAAATATTTATACTTTTAATGCTGGATTTAAAAAAAAAGATAAAGATCTTTTATTAATAATTTTTAATAAAATTATAAATGTGTGTTGCGTTTATTCTAAAACATCAACACCTTCAGCCCCTATAATTTGGGATAAAAAAAATAACAAAGGTAAGGCTAAAGCATTAGTTGTGAATGCTGGTAATGCAAATGCGCATACTGGTAAAGATGGTCTTAAAATTATCAATAAGTACGTAAAAGCATTAACAAAAAAAATTAAATGTAAATCTAATGAAGTATTAGTATCATCTACTGGTGTAATTGGTGAAAAATTTAATCCTAATTTAATTATAAATAAATTTGAAAAAATAAATTTCAAAAATAAAAATAGTTTACTTGAAAGTGCTAAGGCAATTATGACAACAGATACTTTCCCAAAGGTATCAATTAAAAATATTAAGTTAGACAAACAATCATTTAACATCTACGGAATAGCAAAAGGATCAGGAATGATACAACCAAATATGGGAACAATGTTGGTTTATATTTTTATTGAATGTGAAGCTTCAAAACAATTAATGACTAGACTTCTCAAAAATAACTTAGAAAATTCATTTAACTCAATAACCGTTGATAGTGACACTTCAACTAGTGATACTTTAATGATGTTCTCTGTCGGTAATAAAAAGATAAATTTAAATAAAAAAAATTTCAAAATTTTAAATAATAAAATGTATGATTTAATGCATGATCTATCTCTTCAGGTAATAAAAGATGGAGAAGGAGTTTCAAAATTAATAAAAGTAAATATTTTTAATGCAAGAACAAAACATCAAGCAAAAAGAATAGCATTTAGTATTGCAAATTCTCCTTTGGTAAAAACAGCTATAGCAGGAGAAGATGCAAATTGGGGCAGAGTAATAATGGCAATTGGTAAAACTGAAGAAAAAATTAATCAAAACAAAATTATAGTTTTATTTGGAAATAATGTTGTATGTGAAAACGGCTCAATAAGTAAAAAAATAAATATTAGAAAACTAAATCATTATATGAAAAATAAAACAATAGACGTTAATGTTAAATTAAACTTGGGTAAGTTTTCACGCACAGTTTATGGAAATGATCTAACCCTTGAATATTTAAAGATTAATGCTGATTACAGATCTTAATTTTATTTTTTCCAAGCACAAATTGTACTATAATTTATATCAAGGTTAAAATTATCTTTATAATATTTTTTTCTAAATTGTTCTTCCAAATAAATAAAGTATTTCTTATTCTCAAAATAATTTCTTTTATCATACCCTGAATAGGGTAAGTTTAAAAATCTTACGTCTTCAAGTAGTCTTTTAAAACCTGAATATTCTATGGTGAAATTATTTGTATTGATTAGAGGTGCGTCAAAATTATAAAGTTTAAGTATTTTAAAAATATCATTCTTATCTAAAATTGGATTTATTCTCTGATACATTCCTCCATATAAAATATTATCAGTTTCATACATTGAATTTACAAGTTGATAAATATTTTCAGCATTAGGAATGGTTGCTATAAATAATCCATTGGAATTTAGGTTTTGAAAAATTTTTTCTATCAATTTCTCAAAATTAGATGCTAATTGAATAAAAAAATTACTAAAAATTAAATCAAATTTATTATCTTCAATCTGTAAATTGTCTAAATCAATTTCTATAAATTTTTGATCTGTTTTTTTAAGAAAAAGAGATATATCTATGTCAGCACTTGTTATAGAACAAGATGGAAACTTTTCCTTAAGATAATTAATAACTAAACTATCATTAATACCAAATTGTAAAATATTATTAAAAGGAACTTTCAAAATATCTAAAGAATCAATTATATTTTTACTTATTTCATTATAAATAAAGTTTTCTCCATATTTCCTATCTTTAGATCTTAATAGTTTAAGATATTTTTTGTTTATCATTTTTTTATAAAGTATAAAAAGTAATTATGGATATTATTCTTAAAGAGATAGTTGAAATAATTAAAGAAGAAACTGAAAATATTAATAAAAAAATTTATGGAACTACTTTTTTAGAAATATTGAAAGAAAAAATTTTAAATAGACAAGATCAAATTAATTTAAAAAATCTGCCAATTCAGAATCCAAATGTTGCTTTAGAGGAAGTTATAAATGTTCTTGAGAAAAATCTAATTTTGAAATTATCTTTTTATAAAAACCCAAAATCTATATTAAAATTGAAACTAAATGAAAATTTACTTCTTATTGTTTTTAAAGAACTTGTAAAGATTGATATTTTAAATCATAAAACTCAAAAATATATTAATGTCAGCTTAAAGCCAATGATGGGCGTAACTTTATCTAAAGGAACAGTTTGTAATTTAAATTTTCCAAAAAATTCATTAATTATGCAATTAGAGTCTGATAATGTTGATTTTGATATTGAAAAAAAATAAGATAAAACGATATAATAGATATGATTGTATTTAATCTTTCTTGTTCAGATTGTGATTTTTCTTTTGAAGGATGGTTCGAAAATACTCAAGACTATAATAAGCAAATTAAACATGGGCTAGTGTCTTGTCCTTCTTGTAATAGTATCCAAATTAAAAAAGCTTTAATGGCACCAAATGTAGCAAAAAAATCAAATTCAAAAACTTCTAAAAGAAATAAATCAATTGCCTCTAATGTTAAAAAGCTAAAAAAGATTATAGAAAAAGAATTTGATTATGTTGGTGATAAATTTACTGAAGAAGCTAAAAAAATTAAATATGGTGAAGTGAAGGAACGTGCAATTTATGGGGAAGCTTCAATTGAACAAACTAAAGAACTAATAGCTGAAGATATTGATGTATTACCATTACCTTTTTCAACAAAAAAAACTAATTAATTAAATTTGCAGTACAAAAATAATTGACCATAAAGCTTTTTGATAATTTCCATTCTCTACTTAATGGATCAAAAACAAGACCTTTAATATTTTTAAAATGAAAATTTTCTTGCGTTAAAGTTTTTTTTAATTCTTCAGGTTTAATTAATTTATTATAATCATGTGTTCCTTTAGGTATCCATTTAAGAATATTTTCAGCAATACTAATTGCAAATAGTTTAGAAAGTGAGTTTCTATTAATTGTTGAAATTATAATTATACCATTTTTATTTAAATTTTTTTTTAACTTTTTAATAGTTTTTTTCCAATCATCTAAATGTTCTAAAACTTCAAACATTAGTATTAAATCAAATTTTCCATCTAATTTTGATTTTTCAACATCTTTATGAATATAATTTATTTTAAGTTTATTTTTTTTGGAATGTATTTTAGCAGCACTGATATTATTATGAACAAAATCTATTCCAGTAACTTTAGCGCCTAGTCTTGCTAGTGGTTCACAAATAATTCCTCCACCACAACCTACATCCAGTATTTTTAAATTTTTAATGTCCCTATTTCCAATTTGATCTAGTATATAAGTCATTCTATGACTTTTGATTTGATGAAGAATCTTAAATTTTCCGTTTTCATTCCACCATTCATCTGAAAGTTGATTAAACAAGGTAAATTCTTCATTTTTTGATTTTATATACATCATAAAACTTGTTTGTTAGTTACAATAATTATAATAGCTGAAATAATTTAAAAAATATTTAAGTCAATGAAACTTATAGTAATGAAATTTGGTGGTACTTCAGTTGGTAGTATCAAAAAAATCAATAATGTTGCAAACCTTGTTGAACAGCAACTAAATGATAAAAAGCTAATTGTTGTTTTATCGGCAATGTCTGGCGTTACAAATACAATGCAAGAATATATAGATGAAATTGAGTCTAATGAGATTATTGAAAATGATTTAATTTTAACATCTGGTGAAGCTGTTTCAGTTGGACTTCTTTCAGCTATTTTAAAAAAAAGAAATATTAAATCTATTCCATTACTCGGATGGCAAATTCCAATTATAACAGACAGTAACCATCAAAAAGCTAAAATCTTAAATATAGATAAAGTTAGAATTGATAAATATCTTAATGATTATGATGTTATAGTACTTGCTGGGTTTCAAGGTGTCGATATAGATGGAAAGATTACATCATTAGGAAGAGGAGGTTCTGATACAACTGCAGTTGCTGTTGCCGCTGCTGTTAATGCTGATAGATGTGATATTTATACAGATGTTGATGGTGTTTATACAACTGATCCAAATCTAGAACCCAAAGCTAAAAAAATTAATAAATTAGCATTCGAAGAAATGTTAGAAATGTCTTCTACAGGGGCAAAAGTACTTCATACTCGCTCTGTTGAATTAGCGATGAAAAATAATGTTACATTGCAAGTGCTTTCTTCAATAACAAAACAAAGTGGTACTCTTATAGTAGATGAAAATAAATTAATTGAAAAAGAAATTGTAAGTGGAGTAAGCTTTAGTAATAATGAATCAAAACTAACCTTATCTGGTATTGCTGATAAACCTGGTATATCCGCAACAATTTTTGGATTGTTGGCTAATAACAACATTAACGTAGATATGATTGTTCAAAATACATCACAAGATGGTGTAACTGCAAATATCACCTTTACTATTCCAAATAGTGAAATGCATAATGCTAAAAAAATATTAGAAGAAAATAAAAATTTAATCGATTTTAAATCGATTGAAACCGATAGCAATATTTCTAAAATTTCAGTAATTGGTATGGGTATGATGTCTCAATCTGGAGTAGCAAAGAAAATGTTTACAACTTTAGCTGATAATTCAATTAATATATTAGCTATCTCAACATCAGAAATAAAGATAAGTGTCTTAATTAAGAAAAAATTTACAAAAATTGCTGTAAAATCTCTACATGAGGCATATAATCTAGAAAATTAAATGAAAACAGCAGGTCAAATTTTATCAATTGAAAGAAACCACAAAAATCTCTCAATTAGTGATATATCAATTGAGTTGAAAATTTCTAAAAGTATCATTATTGATCTTGAAAATGATAATATAAAAAATAATTCAGATATTATTTTCAATATTGGACATTTAAGATCTTATTCAAACTTTCTTGAGTTAGATACAGACACAATTGTAAAAAAATTTAAAGAAGAATTATCATTTAATTTTAAGGAAGAGAAAAAGTACATTACCCCAATAGTAGAAAACAATTTTTTTAAAATAGAAAAATTTTTTGCTGCCTCTATAATCTTGATTATATTTACTTCATTTTACTTTTTATTCATTGATCAAAATGATAATGAAATGAACTTTGCTCTGGTTCCAGATATACCTGAAAGTTTGGAACCTATAGTCGAAAAAGCTAATACTTTTGATAATTTATCTCAAAGTAGTGATATTACAAAAAGTGATTTGATAAATAATTCTAGTGCTATAGCATCTATAGAATTTGATGAAGATTTGGCTACAGTTGCTACATTAAAGATGTTAAATCCAACTTGGCTTCAATTAAGGGATGAAGACAATAATATTGTTTTAAGCAAGTTAATGGATAAAGATGAAGAATTTTCATATGAATTAAAATTGAATTACAATATTACTGCTGGAAATGCAGGGAATATTTTAGTACTTATAGATAATGAAGTAAGAGGAAAGATTGGTAAATATGGTGATATTTTAGACTCTTTTGTTTTATACAAAGATTTTACAAACTAAATAGATGCTAAGACCGTATCAACGAATTAATAGAAGAAAATCGCGCGTTATTAAAGTCGGAAATGTAAGCATTGGCGGCAATAATCAAATTGCAGTTCAAACGATGACAAATACTCTAACATCTAATGCTAAAGATACTATTGCTCAAATAGAAAGATCTGTAAAACTTGGAGTTGATTTAATTCGAGTTTCTGTTCCAGATAAGGAGTCTTCACATTCTTTAAAGGAAATTGTTAAACATAGTCCTGTACCTATAATTGCTGATATACATTTTCATTACAAAAGAGGTATTGAAGCAGCAAATAATGGTGCTTCTTGTATTAGAATTAATCCTGGTAACATTGGTAGTATTGAAAGAATAAAAGAAGTTATCAAAGCTGCAAAAGATAATAATTGCTCAATTAGAGTAGGTGTTAATGCAGGAAGTTTAGAAAAACAAATTTTAGAAAAATTTTCTGAACCTAATCCAGAAGCCTTAGTTGAAAGTGCTAAATTAAATATAAAAATACTTGAAGATAATGATTTTACCAATTTCAAAATCAGTGTGAAATCTTCAGATATATTTATGTCTATAAAAGCATATGAGCAATTAGCTGAATTATGTGATTATCCATTGCATTTAGGTATTACAGAGGCAGGAGGAAAAAGAACAGGTTCAATTAAATCTTCAATTGGAGTTGGAAATTTACTTTTGAGAGGAATAGGAGATACAATTAGAATATCATTATCAGATGAGCCAGAGGAAGAGGTAAGAGTTGGTTTTGAAATCTTAAAAAGCTTAGGATTAAGGAATAGAGGTGTGAAAATTATATCATGCCCTTCATGTGCTAGACAACAGTTTGAAGTAATAAAAACTGTAAAAAACTTAGAAAAAAAATTAGATGATATTTCCACGCCTATAACAGTATCAATAATTGGATGTGTTGTTAATGGTCCAGGTGAAGCAACTATGACAAATATTGGAATAACTGGAGGTGGAAATGATACACATATGATTTATCTTGATGGAAAAAAAAATAATGTTGTAAAAAATGTTGATTTAGAAAATTATCTTGAAGATCTAATTAGAAAAAAAACTAAAGAAATAGAACTTAGCAATTAATATGAAATTAAGATCAGTAAGAGGAACACATGATATATTTGGAGAAGAAATAGATAAATTTAATTTTATTTCTAACATTGTTTCTAAAAATGCTAATTTAAAAGAATATAAAGAAATCCAGACACCAATTTTTGAATTTAGTGATTTATTTTCAAAACCTCTTGGCGAACACTCTGATGTTGTGTTGAAAGAAATGTATTCATTTGAAGATCGAAATAATGAATATTTAACACTACGTCCTGAGTACACAACACCTATGATTAGAGCGGCCATTACTAATAATCTCCTAAACGATCTACCATTAAAAATTTTTGGAATTGGGCCAATGTTTAGAAGAGAAAGGCCACAAAAGGGTAGATATAGACAATTTAATCAAATTAATTTTGAAATACTTGGAACTAGAGATTTTCTTGCAGATGTTGAGTTAATTTCTCTGTCAAATAATATTTTAAATGCAATGTTACCTAAATCTAAAATAAAACTTCATATTAATTCTTTAGGAGATAAAAAAACATTAATTGATTTTAAAAAAAGTCTTACAAAATATTTTAATACTCATAAAAAAAAACTATCAGAAGAAAGCATTAAAAAAATTGAATCTAACCCATTAAGAATATTAGACTCAAAAAATGAGGAAGATGTTGAAATTTCACAATCTTCACCTAAAATATATGAATACTTAACCGATGAAGCTAAAAAGCACTACGAAGATCTTAAAAGATCATTAAAGATACTAGAAATTGATTTTGAGGAAAACGCTAATCTCGTTAGAGGTCTTGATTATTATTGTAATACAGTATTCGAATACAAATCAGATAATTTAGGAAGTCAAGATACATTACTAGGTGGTGGAAGATATGATGGTTTAATAAAAGTATTAGGTGGGCCTGATATACCCGGTATTGGATGGGCAGCAGGTATTGAAAGAATTGCATTATTAATGGAGTCCGAAAAAAAAATAAGCTCAACTATTCATATTGCAGTAACAAATGAAAAATTTACTGATTATTTTCTTTATCTACAAAAATATTTATCTGAAAATAGAATTTCATATTACTGGAATTATAAATACAATTTAAAAAAATCATTTACAAAAGCAAATACATCTTCAGCATCGTATATAATTATTATTGGAGAAAATGAGTTTAATGGTGATTTTTTTACTATTAAAAATTTAATGACTGGCGAACAAAAAGAATTAAAGCTTAATCAAATATTTAATCATTTGAATGATAAATCTAGATAAACAATTTTCAATAATTTTAGAAAAATTTAAATTAATTGAAAATTCACTAAACAATATGAATGATATTGACTCAAATGAATTAATTAAATTAAACAGAGAATATTCAGAGCTCCGACCAATTGTAGAAAAAATTCGAGAATACAACAATTTACAAAAAGATATATTAAATCTTAATGAGTTAGTAAAAGACAGTGATCTAGAAATTAGCAAAATAGCTGAAGAGGAATTCATTGAAAAAAAAAATCAAATCAAAGATCTTGAACAGGAATTATTGAAGTTACTAATACCAAAAGATAAAAATGACTCTAAAAATTCAATTTTAGAAATCAGAGCTGGTACTGGAGGTGATGAAGCATCTCTTTTTGCTTCTGATTTATTAAATATGTATCAGAGATATGCTGATTTAAATTCATGGAAATTTGATATTTTATCAATATCAGAAACCGGTTTAAAAGGAGTAAAGGAAGCTATTTGTAATATTTCAGGATTAAATGTTTTTTCAAAACTAAAATTTGAATCTGGTGTGCATAGAGTGCAAAGGGTTCCAACTACAGAAAGTAGTGGAAGAGTTCATACATCAGCTGCTACTGTAGCAGTTCTACCTGAAGCTGAAGAGGTTGATATTGAAGTTCTTGATAAAGATCTAAGAATTGATGTTTTTAGATCAAGTGGACCCGGAGGACAATCTGTCAACACTACTGATAGTGCCGTAAGAATAACACATATTCCAACTGGTATAGTAGTTTCTCAACAAGATGAAAAATCTCAACATAAAAATAAAGCAAAAGCTTTAAAGATTTTACGATCAAGATTACTAGATAATCAAATACAAGAAAAAAATAAAGAAAGATCAGAGCAAAGAAAAAATCAAGTAGGTTCCGGAGATAGATCTGAAAGAATAAGAACCTATAATTTTCCTCAGGGAAGGGTTTCTGATCATAGAATAAATCTTACATTGTATAATCTGTCAGAAATACTTGAGGGTAAAATAGATGAGTTGATAAATCCTTTAATTGCTGAAGAAGAGAGTACAAAGTTAGCAAATATGAAAAATGAATAATTTAATTAAAGAGAGTATAACTAAATTAAAACAAAAAAATATAAGTAATCCAGAACTAGATCTAAGAATTTTGCTTAAGCATGCTTCAAAAAAAAATAATGAAATTATTTTAAGTAATCTTAATATAGACAATATTGATATTGTTAAATTTAAATCTTATCTTCAAAAAAGAATTAATAGACAACCAATAGCTAAAATTATTAATAATAAACCTTTTTGGAAAAATGATTTTTATGTAAATAATTTTGTATTAGATCCACGTCCTGAAACAGAATTAATAATTGAGGAAGTATTAAATACTTATAGAAACAAAAACCTTAAATTAAAAATATTAGATATTGGTACCGGATCAGGCTGCATCGCAATATCTCTAGCAAAGGAATTTAAAAATGCATCTATTACAGCTATAGATATATCTAAAGAAGCATTAGAAGTTGCAGAAAAAAACTTAAAAATACATAATTGTTATAATCAAATCCAACTTAAGATGATTGATTTTAAAAATATTAATTCCAAGTTTGATTTGATTGTATCTAATCCACCATATCTAACAAACGAACAGTTTAATAATGCTGATCCAGAAGTTAAAAATTTTGAGCCGAAATTAGCTTTAGTTGGAGGAGATGATGGGCTGAAATTTTACAGAGAATATTCAAATAATCTAAAAAAACTAATGAATAAAAGTGCTTATTTTATATGTGAAATTGGTATTAATCAGAGACAAGATTGTGAAGAAATTTTTGAAAATTCTGGATTATATTTAAATAAAATAGTTAATGATCTTCAAGGAATCGAAAGAATCCTTAGTTTTTTAAAGATATAAGTTGAAATAAATTAAATGCACTGTATAGGTAAATAATATTAATTAATTATTAGAATTCTTAATTTCCAAAAAATATGTATAAAAAAAACGGTAGAACCGCTTATAAGAGTAATAGGAGAACTAGTTTTAAGAGACCTGGCGGATATAAAAATTTCAATAATAGAAATAGAGGAAATGTATCCCAACAATACAACAAGTATTTAAAACTTGCTAAAGAAGCATCTAGATCAGGCGATAGAATACAATCTGAATACTATTATCAATTTACAGATCATTATTATAGAATAATGGTTGAGCTAGGAATTAATGTTGAAGAAAACTCAAATTTTGACGATCAAAAACAAAGTACTTCAAATGATCAAAACTCAGATACCGATAATGAAAATTTTGAAGCAAATGATAATGATAAAGTAGAAGATGATTCTATCGAATCTATTCCATTCATAGCAGAACAGTCTAAAGAAAAAAGAACAAGATCAACAAAGTAGTTATTCGTATAACATACTCAAATGATCTGCATATATTATTTTATATTCTACTTTGAATTTTTCTAACTCTTTACCTTCAAGTATTTTTCCAGAGGGAAGTTTTAATTTTAAAGGATTAATATGTTTATTTTGATAAATAATTTCATAATGAAGATGAGGTCCTGTAGAATTTCCTGTACTACCCACATATCCTATAACCTCACCTTGGTTAACTCTAACTCCTTTAGAAATACCTTTTTTGTAGTTTGATAAATGTGCATACGCCGTTTTATATCCATTATTATGTCTTATACGAATATATTTACCATATCCTCCATTTATACCAACATATTCAATAACTCCATTCCCTCCAGCATAAATTGGTGTGCCTGTTGGAGCAGCAAAATCAACACCTTTATGCATTTTATTAAAACCTGAAATAGGATGTTTACGCATACCGTAATTTGATGAAATTCTTGCCCCATCTAGAGGAGTTTTTAAAATTGATTTTTTTACATTTTTTCCTTCTCTATTAAAATAATCAACATAACCATCATCAGTAATAAACTTAAAATATTCTAATTGTTTTCCATCAATTATTATTGATGCATATTTAATATCGTTATATTCTAATTTACCTGTTTCAACTATTTCATCAAACTCATAGGATACTGAAACAACAGTATCTACTCTAATATCTCTTTGAAAATCTAAATCAAAACTAAAAAGACTTATGATTTTAACTAAAATATCTGGCGATATATTATTTTTAATACCATCTGAAAATAATGATTCTATAATTATATATTCTTTTGATTCAACAAATTCTTCTTTTGTTAATTCTCTAATATTTAAATTTATTTCTTTATCAAAATTAATAGAGATAATAGTCTCGCTGTCTTTAAAAAATTCAATTTTTTTTATTTCTCCTAAATTATTCTCAAATACACTTATAATTTCTCCAGTTTTGATCTTCTTTAAATCAAAAGAGTTTTCTATTTTACTTATGATTTCGTAAATTTTTTTTTGTTTAAAATTTAAATTCTGCAAAATAGACACAAAAGTATCACCTTGCAAAATTACAATTTTTTTCTCAAAATATTGTTTTTTTTCAATATTTTTTTTTACATTTATTGAAGCTACTTCATGTTCTTTTTCTTGAATAATTTCTTTTTTGTTTTCTGCTATTTCTTTTTTTACTATTTGTTTCTCTAAAAAATTTGCCTCTGATAAATAAAAGTATTCAGAAATAAATAAATAATATCCTGATAATATTAAAGAAATTAAAATTAGATATCTTAAAATTCTAATCACCTAAAAATATTTTGAATTAAAATATACAAGTGGTTTTAATTTATCGTTTGATTGTAATTCTAATATTTTACTTATAAATATTATGTGATCACCTTTTTTGATTTTATCTATCAGTTCGCATTCAAGATTTGCTAAGCAATTGGGTATTAAGACAGTTTTATTTCTTCCTTCAATAAATTTTATATTTTCTAATTCAGGTGTGCTAGAAGCAAAATTTTCAGATAATTTTCTTTGCTTACTTGACAAAATATTAATTGATAAAAATTTAGTATTTGAAAATTGATTTATCGAAGATGAGTAATTACCTAAAGAAAACAAAACCATTGGGGGTTTCAAGGATAAAGAGTTGAATGAATTAACAGTTTTTCCAAATATTGTATTTTTGTTTTTGACACATACAACAGTAATTCCTGTTGAAAACATACTTAGGGTTTTTTTAAAATTCTTAATATTTACCTTTTTCATAATCTTTTTTGCATATAAATTGAGTCAACCCACCTATTTTTTTTAAATCCAGCTTTCTTTATAGTTCCAACATAATGAAATCCATTTTTTTTATGTATTTTTATTGACCCAATACTGTTTTTTCCACCTATTACTGCTATTAAGTTTTTAATTTTTTTTATTTTTTTACATATTTTTATAAGTTCTTTTAATAATTGGTTACCATAACCTTTATTGATGAAATTTGGATCAACATATATTGAGTGTTCATATGAAAATCTATACCCACTTTTTTCTCTAAATTTACTTACAAAAGCTAATCCAATAACTTCATTTTTTTTAGTTCCCAAAATAAATGGAAGTTTATTTTTTCTAATTTTTGTAAATAAATAATTAAATTTTGATTTAGACAATTTTTTTTCTTCAAAATTAGAAAATGAATTTTCAATAAAATAATTATAAATTTTAAGAGATTTAGAGATTTCATTGTCTGTAAAATTTTTTGTTTTTACTTTCATTTATCTTTTAATGCACCTGTTATAATTGTAAGATTAATTCTAAACTTTGATTATTATTTAATAAAAAAATGATCAATATCTTTATAATCTATTTAATTAATTAATGATTAAAAAAGGTAAAATTAAGTAAAAGTTAAAATATAATACATTCTACAAATATTGCTTTAGCTTTAAAAGTCATTATATTCTAAGTTATTATATTGTATAAGAATTCTATTGGGTGTGTAGCTCAGCGGTAGAGCACTGCCTCGACACGGCAGGGGTCACAGGTTCAATCCCTGTCACACCCACCAAGAAATTGGAAATTTTAAATATTAGTTTATATAATTTAAAAATTAAGCAAATTATTTGAAAAGAACTTAATGTCGATATCATTTGATTGGTCGAAATAATATTCAACTATTTCATTTTTAAGTTTATTATTTTTATGATTTTTCATAATTAATTTTAATTTATTGATTAAATTAATTGAGTTTAATTCATAAATCCCATTATTATCTTCAAGATTTTTTTTAGGACAAAAATTGATGTAATTATTTCCTGAAAAATTAATTATACCAACTGGTATATTATTATAGATTGCCTCCTCTATAGTGGTGGAACTATAGCTTATTAAACAATCAGCATTTTTTAAATAATCAATAAAAGATTGCCTATCTCCTGTGCCTGAAGATTTTATAATCACATTCTTAAAATTTTTTATGTTTTCTTTCAAAGTTAAATGGGAGCATTCAGTTAAATTTTTTGCAAGAATGATCAGTTTGGTATTACTTAATTTATCAAAAGCTTTAGAGAGATTAATAATATTGTCAAAATATTCAAAAGAATTTTCATAAATTAAATTTCTTGCTGACAATGGCTTAAACGTACTTGCGTGAAGAAAAATGAATTCTTTATTTTTTTTTACTTTTCTATCATTTATTTTTTTTCCCCACATAATTGGTTTAGTATTAATTATTTTTTTATTATTAAATAATGATTTATTTTTGTCAGATATAGATTTAAGTAATTTATCACCTCCCAAATTTTGTACAAATATATGTGAAGCAAACTTGCTGTATAAAAGACCATTGGCATGTCTTTTTAATTCATAGTTACAGAACTCATTATCAGAATTTCTATGGGATCCATGAGAAAGTATATAACAAGATTTATTATATTTATTAAAAATAGAACCAAGAGTTATTGCTTCCATGAAATATAGGTGATGAGCAATCAAAAGTTTTGGCTCAGTCTTAAATACAATTTCATCTAAATAATTATAAATATTATCTGTATAATCACATATTTCTGAAAGATATTTGCTGATTAATTTTTTTATTTTTAATAACTCATTATCTAATGTCTGCTCTAGAATTATATCAATTTTATTTCTATAAACTCTATTTTCATCTACTACTGGTTCTATTCCTATAATTTCTTTTTTTCTTAGAAAAATTTTGAATAAAGATATGATTGATTTAATAATAATAAATTTTTTATCAGAAAATAAATAAAATATTGAACAATCTTTATCGTTTTCATATATATTTTTTGCAATATTTGGAAATCCATAGTTATTACCTGTAAACCAAATTTTATTTCTTTTAGCATATTTAAAAATTAAAAAATTAATTAATTTTAATATCCATCTAAAT
>CACLBK010000007.1 GCA_902605135.1 uncultured Alphaproteobacteria bacterium | reverse complement strand
TTATATGAGAATTGAGCAATAGTAGCTGACATTTCACCAGCCATTACACTTGCAGCAGCATCAGGGTTAGCATCAAAACCTACAACTACGACATCATCTAGCATATCAGCATTTTTCAATGCTTGGATAGCGCCTAAACCCATATTATCATTAGAAGCAAAGATTGCTTTTAGATTTGGGTTACCAGTTAAGATATCTTCAGTTACTGACATACCTTGTGCAGTATCCCAGTTAGCTGGAAGTTCAGCAACAATATTCATACCACATGCTTCAAGACCTTTGTGAGATCCTTCTGCTCTGTGCTGACCAGTAGTTTGAGTTATCATTCCTTGAAGAATTGCAACGTCAGATCCACTTGGAACATTATCACAAATGTATTGAGCAGCTAAAGCAGCGCCATTGATATTGTTGGTTCCAATAAAAGTAACACCTTCATTAATTCCATTAGTATCAATATATACAACTGGAACACCTGATGCCATTGCGTCATCAAGAATTGGTGCAACTGCGTTAGGGTCAGTTGGTGCAATCGCAATACCGTCTACACCTTTTGCAATTTGGTCTTCAATTTGTGCTACCTGAGCCATAACATCACTCTCTTGTGGTGGTGATAAAATAATTAGGTTTACGCCTAACTCTTCAGCAGCATCTTTAGCACCAGCTTCTACTGAAGCCCAAAATGGGTTTCCTGCACCTGGTCCTTTTGTACTTAGCATTATTGTTTTAGCATGGGAGCCTGCAAGAAGACTACCTGAAAAAAACAATAAAGAAGTAGTAATTAAAGAAATAAAAAATTTCATATTTCCTCCTTAAATTTTTTTAACCATTAATGAAAAATGAAAATCTAATCAAGTGACTGTTTGTCAGAAAATGATTATTTTTTAATATTATGTTCTTGTTGCAAGTTGTCTTCTTAAAACATCAATATAAACGGCCAAAATAATGATAGATCCAATGAGAACTTGTTGCCAGAAAACACTTACGTTCATCAAATTTAGACCATTTCGAAGTATGCCCATAATCATTACTCCAGCAAATACCCCTAATACCGTTCCTCTGCCTCCAAAGAAACTTGCTCCACCTATGATGACTGCAGCAATAGCATCTAACTCAGATTGCAGACCAGCATTAGGATAGGCTGAATTAGTTCTTCCGGCTAAAATTAAACCACCGATTCCCGCTAAGAAACCACATAAAGTGTAAACAATAATTAAAATTCGATCAACATTAATTCCTGCTGCCCTTGCTGCGCCAGGGTTACCTCCAATAGCATATATCCATTTCCCAATTCTAGTATGATTTAAAAAAACCCAGAAGATAAAAAATATAACAATCATTAAAATCAAACTAGTAGGTATGTACTCTCTTGCCCCTTCTCCAAAAAAAGCATCAAGTTTGATTTTACCATTCCCAATAACTCTTATTTGTTCAGCAAATCCTGTAATTGGAACACCACCTGAGATTAAATTTCCTATTCCTCTAAAAATATAGAGAGTGCCAAGTGTCATTATAAAAGGATGAGGCATACGAAGCAGTGTTATACCGATACCATTGAACATACCGCATAGAAATCCTATTGCAGGAGCAACTAACATAACAACATACCAAGGCATTCCAGCTTTTGACGCAATCGCAAGTCCCATCAAAGATAACATGATAATCGATCCAACTGATAAATCTATACCTGCAGTAACAATAACCATGAAGACTCCAAGTGCCAACATCGACTGCCAAGAAACTTGTTTAAAAATATTTGTTACATTTCTCCATGATAAAAAAACATCTGGTTGCAATAAATGTAAAACTGCAATCATTATTAGAATAAGTAATAATATTCCGTATCTTTCAAAAAATGGAATGAGTCTTACAAATAAGGATTCTTGATTTTTATCCATTAGTCTTTCTTACCCATTATCCAGCCAATCACTTCATCTCTTGAAGTATTTTTTAATTCAGATTCAGCAAAATTTGTTCCTTGAAATAATGCCATTACTCGATCACAGACTGTGAATATATCATCCATTCTATGGCTAATTACAATTACGCTAACACCTAATTTTTTTAAGTTTAAAATTAAATCTAAAACTTTTCCAACTTCTTTGACTGCAAGTGCTGCTGTTGGTTCATCCATTAAAACAATTTTCGCATTGAAGGCTGTTGCTCTTGCAATAGCTACGGCTTGTCTTTGTCCACCAGATAATTCTTCAACTTTCTGATCGGCACTTTTTACATTTATTTTCAATTTTGCTAAGTGCTCTTCAGTTAATTGTTTTCTTTTTTTATGATCTAAAAAATTGAAAGGACCAACTTTTCTAGTTGGCTCTCTTCCTAAAAAAATATTGTCTCCAATAGGAAGATTACCTGCTAGTGCCAAATCTTGATAAACCATTTCTAAACCTAAATTTTGAGAGTCTCTTGGGCTACTTAATGTTACTTTTTCTTTATCAAAAAAAAGTGACCCTTCACTTGGCTTATACAAACCAGATAAAACTTTCATCAATGTTGATTTGCCAGCACCATTATCACCTACTACACCCAGAACTTCACCTTTATTTAATTGAAGATTTACGTTTTCAAGAGCGGTTATAGTACCAAAGAATTTTGAAACTGATTTTGCTTCTAGCACTAATTGATCAGACATAAATGTGTTTTTAAATAAATTTTAATTAATATCAACTGGTTTTGATCGTAAAAATTTAACAGATTCCCTCTCTGCTTTTTTACACAAACGTGGAGGTAACCCTTTATAAATGAGTTTCAAATCTTGAATAACTAGTTCTCCCATTTCTTTAAACGCAGAATCTAAAGCACCAGCTCTATGTGGTGAGAAAATAATATTTTTAAGTTTTCTTAATTTATGATTTTTTGGAAAAGGCTCTTGAGGAAAAACATCTATTGCCGCAAAGACATTTCTATTTTTTAAAAATGTATAAAAATTATCAAAATTTATTATTGCTGCTCTACTCATTAACACAAACACTGAACCATCTTTTATTAATTTTAGATTTGATGTATTTATCATTGATTGATTGGATGAAGTAATAGATGCTAAAATGTATATAACATCTGATTTTTTTAGTAATGTGTTTAGATTGTTTGGTTTAACTTCAAATCTCTCAATTTCTTTGTTCGGAACCCAAGGATCATATGCAAGTATATCCTTAGAAAATACCTTTAAAAGAGGTGTTAATGATTTTGCAAGATCTCCAAAACCAATTAAGCCAAATGTTTTATTTTTTAATAAAAAATTTTTTTGACTAATTGCTCCTCCATATTTTTCTTTACTTGCAACAAAGTCTGAATGAGCAATATGAATACTCCTGGCAATAGATAAAGTAAGCCCCAAAGCCATTTCTGCAACTGGTTGAGCAAATACAGGAGAAGTTGCAAGAACGTGTATTCCATTATTAAAACAATATTCATAGTCCATATTATCCATGAAATTACTTTCAACATTAAATATAGCTTTAAGCTTTATTGATTTAGAAATTAACGAAGTGGGTAAATTAGGTTGCCCAAAAATATATTCAGCATTTGGTAAATTTTTTTCATAAAAATTTTTTTTATTTTTTTTTGGAGCAACAACTAGGTTAAAGTTTTTTTTTAGATATTTTAAATTTGAGTCAGAAAATATTAAATCCATTGTCCTTGGATATGGATCCACAAGAATAACAGGTTTTTTTTTACTCATATTTAAATTTTTTTATTTTAAAAAAATTTTAAAATTAACTAAACACCTTTTCGTTGTTTATTTTTTCCATCTACAAATTCTTCATAGGCAGCTTTATTTTCTTTAGTGGAAGAAACCTGAAGTGTTGGGCTATCCCAAAAAGCTGTACCTTCTAACCATTCATACCCATCTGTTTTCATTGAAATTACGTATGTTTTATCAGATGCTTTAGCTCTTTTAAAAGCAGCTTCTAATTCCGAGGTAGACTTTACAGTTTCAGCATTTGCTCCCATACTTTTTGCATGAGCCTCGAAGTCAACAAACTGAAGGTTGGTAGCTCCGGCAGCATTTAAATTACAAAGGTATTCTTTACCGCCTTTCGCAAGTTGCAGTCTGTTAATAACCATATGACCACCATTATCACATACTACAATGATCAATTTTTTATCATATAAAACTGAGCTATAAATATCACTGTTTTGTAGAAGATAAGATCCGTCTCCAACAAATACGACAACATCCTGATCAGGTTTTGCCATTTTAATTCCTAATGCACCTGATATTTCATATCCCATACAACTAAAACCCCATTCGGTTTCGAAAGTATTAATTTCTTTTGGTTTCCAAATTTGAACAACCTCTCCAACTAATCCGCCAGCTGCTGTTACAACAATGTCAGAGGGATCAGAGTTTCGATAGACGGCTCCTACGGCATGAGCATATGATGGTAATTCTTGATTTGTTGGTCCACTTTCTTTAGCAACATATTCTTCCCATTTAATTTTTTCGTCAATTGCTCTTTGATACCATCCATTAGGAGCTTTCCAATCCCCTAAAGCTTTCGACAATTCCTTTAATCCGATTTTTGCATCACTTACTACGGGGAAAGCCCTATGTTTAACTGTATCAAATCTCGATGTGTTAACGGATACAAGTTTAAAATTTTCATTTTGAAAATTTGTCCAAGATGCAGTTGTAAAATCTGCTAATTTCGTACCGATTGCTAAAGCTAGGTCTGTATCTCTAGATAAATTATTTGCTGATCCTTCCCCTAAGCCTCCTGTAGCACCTATATAGTAAGGATCATCTTTATGCATACAACCAATGCCCATAACTGTTGCAATAACAGGAATATTATGTTTTTTTGCAAAAGAAGAAATTTCCTCTTCAGCTTCAGAATATAATACGCCACCGCCAGAAATAATAATTGGTTGTTTTGAATTTTTTAAATTTTCAGCAGCAACATTTATTTGTTTAGGATCAGGATGAATAGTTCTTATTTCATGAATAGTTTCTTCAAAAAAAATCTCTGGGTATTCATATGCCTCACCTTGAACATCTTGCGACATCGAAATTACAGCCGGTCCACAGTCAGATGGATCGAGCATTGTATTTATTGCTTGTGGTAAAGAAGATAAAATCTGCTCTGGCCTTGTGATTCTATCAAAGTATCTAGATACAGATCTAAAAGCATCATTTTGTGTTTCAGAAGGAGAGTTAAAATGCTCAACTTGTTGTAAAACTGGATCAGGAAATCTACTTGAAAAAGTATCGCCGGGTAAAAGTAAAATTGGAAGTCTGTTACTTAAAGCTACTGCAGAGGCTGTAACCATATTTGTTGCACCAGGTCCTACTGAAGAAGTTGCAACAAATATTTGTTTCCTGCGTTTTGCTCTTGAATAGGCAATACCAGTTAGGGCCATATTTTGTTCATGATGTCCTCTATATGCTGGTAAATCATTTTGAAATTCTTCCATCGCTTGACCAATGCACGCAACATTACCATGTCCATAAATTCCAAATGCTCCAGGGAACAATGGTTCTTTTTTTCCATTAATCAAAATTTTTTGGACAGTTAAATACTTAATTAATGCATGGGAGCATGACATTTTTATGGTTTTCATAATTTCCTCAAACTTATAGAATTATCATATTACATAAAGGAAAAATTTAAAGAGTTAAACAATGTATTTTTTTAATTTTTTATAATATAAAATCACAATGAAAGTAGGAATTGTAGGAGATATTCATCCAAGTGGATATGAGTTTTTTAATAAAAATAATATTGAGTATTTTGTAACAAATAACATAGAAGAAAATAATTTAATTAAGGAATTATCAGATGTCGATGGGATAATTATCCGAACAGCAGAATTAAATAAAAATATTCTTTCAAAAAGTCGAAACCTTAAAATTGTGGCAAGACATGGTGTAGGTTATGACAATGTTGACACTGAATATTTAAATAAAAACAAAATCGCTATGGCAATTACTGGCAAAGCAAATGCAGTAAGTGTAGCTGAGCATGTGATGACAATGATGCTAAATCTTACAAAAAATATTTCTAAATCTGATAAACTAACACGAGATAATAAATTTAAAGAAAAAGCAAATTTACCAAATTTTTTTGAACTCTATAATAAAAAAATTCTAATCATGGGTTTTGGAAGAATAGGAAAGGCCCTTGCAAAAAGATGCTTAGGGTTTGATATGGAAATATTTGTTCATGACCCTTTTATTAGTGAAAATGAAATTACAAGTAATAATTGTATTCCAATAAATAAAGATGAAGGTTTTAAAATTGCTGATTACATCAGTATCCATCTACCTCTAAACGATAAAACAAAAAATTTAATTTCTTCAAATGAATTCAAAATTTTCAAATCTAATTTAATATTAATTAACACAGCTCGAGGTGGTATTATTAATGAAGATGATTTATTTGATGCGTTAAATAATAATAGAATATTTGGAGCAGGAATTGATGTCTTTGAACAAGAACCTCCCATAAATGATCACAAATTATTTTCATTGGAAAATATTATTTTAACCCCTCATAATGCCGCTCTTACATTAGAGTGTAGGAAAAGAATGGCAATTGAATGCTGCGAAAATGTTTTTAACTTTTTATCTAAAAGTAAAAACTTAATAGAAAGTAATATAATTAATTTGGATATATTAAGTTAAAGATTTAGGTAAAGATTTCCATCCTCTTCGGTTACATCATATATCCTTAATGGATTTTGATCTAAATCTGTAATAGGATCTCCAGAGACAATACTAAATTTATTTCCACAAGATGGGCATTCAAGTTCTTCGGCTTCAATGCTTGCTTCACTTAATAGAGATCTTTCCGCACATGGACAATTACCTTCAGTTGCAAAAAAACCTGATTCAATTCTATAAATTGCGTAATTAACATCTTCATGTTCAAAATTCTCAACAGAACCAACATCTATATCATCAACTTCTCCTATAAAAATTGGTTCTATTTCATCATTCATAAAAAAATTGTAAGATAAAATTTAATGAGAATAAATAATTTTTTTTAAAAAATTGTGAATTTATCTGAATTTTAGATTTTTTCTTGTTAGCTCTTTTACGTTAGAAACTCCCATTAATTTCATATCTCTTTCAATTTCATTGCGTAAATTCGATAAACTTTTTTCAACACCCTTTTGACCACCAGCAGCAAGAGCATATAGATACATTCTTCCTCCAGAACAGGCTTTGGCACCGAGAGATAACGCTTTTAAGACATGAGTACCTCTTCTAATTCCGCCCTCACAGATAACATCTATTTTATCTCCAACAGCATCGACAATTTCTGCAAGTTGATCGAATGGTGATCTTGAGCCATCTAACTGCCTTCCCCCGTGATTAGAAATCATTATTGCTGAAGCACCAACATCAACAGCTTTCTTTGCATCTTCTACTGACATTACTCCTTTTATTGCAAATTGACGGCCCCACTCTTTATTAATATTTTCAACATCCTTCCAGCTCATTGAATTATCTAACATTTTTGTGAAGTAGTCTCCAATGGTTGTCATTACTTTTGTGCCCTCACTAATGTGATCTTTTAGATTGCTTAATTCCCATTTTGGTTTTGTAAAATAATCTATTGCCCATTTTGGATGCAGCATGAAGCTAGCAACACTGTTTAGTTTTAGTTTCATAGGAATGGTAAAGCCCGTATATAAATCTCTTTCTCGATTTCCACCAACTGCAGTATCAACTGTTACAGCCATTGCTTCAAAATTAGATTCTTTACATCTTTCTATAAGGGCCTTGTTTAATCCCTTATCTTTATGAACATATAGTTGAAAAAGTTTTGGAGATTTAACAAGATCGGATATTTCTTCTATGCTCGCTGTGCCTAAAGAAGAAATACCAAACATTGTTCCAAATTTTTCAGCAGCTTTAGCAACACCAATCTCTCCTTCGTAATGAAATAGTCTTTGAAGAGCAGTTGGTGCACAATACAATGGCATATCTAATTTTTGACCCATTACTGTGGTCGACATGTCTACTTTATCAACACCACTTAAAACATTGGGAATTAAATCACACTGCTCATAAGCATCAGTATTTCTTTTATAAGTTATTTCATCATCAGCAGCGCCGTCAATATAATGAAAAATAGGACTAGGTAATCTTTTTTTTGCTAAGTTTCTAAAATCTTTAACGTTGTGACAGTTATTTATGCTTCCAAACATTATGCTTGAATAGTTTTTTGAGTTTGTTCTCCTAAACCTTCAATGCCGAGCTTCATCACATCACCTGCTTTTAAAAAAACTTGTGGGTTCATTCCCATTCCAACTCCAGGGGGTGTTCCAGTCGAAATAATATCACCTGGTTGCAATGACATAAACTGGCTCAGATAGCTGATTAAAAAATTTACTTTGTAAACCATCGTACTAGTAGAACCATCCTGCATTCTTTTTCCGTTAACATCAAGCCACATTTTTAAATTTTGTGGATCTGGAACTTCATCAGTTGTAACTAAATAAGGACCTATTGGACCGAAAGTATCACAAGATTTGCCTTTCACCCATTGACCTGAATGTTCTATTTGAAACTCTCTTTCGCTTAAATCATTGATGACACAGTATCCAGCAATGTGAGACTCTGATTCACTTTCAGAAATATATTTTGCCTCTTTTCCTATAATAACTCCGAGCTCAACTTCCCAATCTGATTTAACTGATTTTTTTGGTATTTCTACATCATCATTTGGGCCAATAACTGCACTTGTTGCTTTAGCGAATATGATAGGTTCCGGGGGTACTTTTTGGCCTGTTTCCTCTGCGTGATCAGAATAATTAAGACCGATACATATAAACTTTCCAATACTATATTTAGAAACACAAGGGGCAAACCCATCACTCTTTTCAACTAAAGGTAAAGATGTAAGGTCAGTTTTTTTTACCTCATTTAGTTTGTCTATGGTTATATTTTTGTTATCCCAATCATTTACTAAAGAAGAAGCATCACGAATATTACCTTCTTGATCAAGTAATCCAGGTTTTACTTCTTTACCAATTCTGAATCTCAAGATTTTCATTATAAAGTCCATCCTCCATCAATTAAATTTAAAGTACCAGTAACAAAATCTGATTCATCACTTGCTAAATATGTTGCAAGAGATGCAATTTCTTCTGGTTGTGCTAATCTTCCCATAGCCTGCCTAGCAATAAAATCTGATCGTGCCTGTATTGGATCCTCAGCCATGTTAACTCTACCCTCCCAAGAAGGTGTTTCAACCGTTCCTGGTAAAATGGCATTACAGCGGATACCATCTTTGACGTGATCAATGGCTATAGCTTTTACAAATCCGTTGAGTGCGGCTTTGGTTGTGCCATAGATAAATCTATTAGGAGCACCTTTTACATTTGAAGCAGCAGAGGAAACAATAACGATACTTCCTTTTTTCTCTTTAAGCATTTTTGGTAAGAGATTATGAGTCATTAAATACGCTGAAAAAACATTTACATTTATTGATCTTGAAAATTCATTTTCATCACAATCAAGAATGGTACCATGATGAACAAAACCCACAGCATGAAATAAAACATCTATCTTATCTACAGTTGAACAAAAAGCCTCAACCTCATTTTTATTCGTAGCATCTAATTTAATAATTTGAATATTATCATTTTCTTTTTTTAAATCTTTGAGCCTATCTTCATTAATATCAGTTGCTAAAACTGTAGCTCCCTCATTTGCAAATCTTAATGCTGTAGCTTTTCCTATTCCTTGAGCAGCAGCAGTTACAATGATATTTTTTTTATCTAGTCTCATAAATTGAAAGATTTGTTTTTTTTTAGCATTAACAGACTTTATTTTGAATTCAACAAATAAACAAGTATACGATATTACTCATTTATAAAATTTATCAATTTTAAATTAAGTAATAATAATTTATTATATATTTATATGAATTTTCTTTTAACTGGAGGTGCTGGATATATTGGAAGTCATGCAGCGCTATGTCTGCTGGACGCTGGTCATAATGTTCATATTATTGATAATTTATCTACAGGAGATGAAAAGTTAATTCCTAAAGATGCAGAATTCACAAGATGTAATATTGATGATGAAGAAAATATTTCAAGTATATTAAATTCAAATAATTTTGATGTACTAATGCATTTTGCAGGTTTTATACAAGTAGAAGAGTCGGTAAAATTTCCTGAAAAGTATTTTGAAAATAATACAGAAAATGCAATTAAACTTTTTAAAATTTGTAAGAAAAATGGTTTGGATAAAATAGTATTTTCATCAACTGCCGCTGCATACGGATTAGTAAGAGAAAATAAATTAATAGATGAAAGTACAAATTTAAATCCTCAAAATCCTTACGCTGAGTCAAAGATCAAGACTGAAAAATTTTTAATAGAAAATAAAAACGATTTTAAATTTGTTATATTAAGATACTTTAATGTTGCTGGTGCAGATAAAAATTTAAGGTCTGGGCAAATTTCAAAACGATCTACTCATTTAATTAAAATATTATCCGAAGTTGCTATTGGGAAAAGAGATCATATCGAAATTTATGGTAATGATTATAATACTCCAGATGGAACAGCTATAAGAGATTATATACACGTCTCAGATCTTGCTGATATTCATCTAAAAGTAGCCAAATATCTAATAGAAAAGTTAGAATCTAATTTGTTTAATTGTGGTTATGGAAATGGGTTCAGTGTTTTAGATGTTGTAAACACTGCAAATAAGATCTGTCAGAATAAAATTAATTATAAATTTTCGACAAGGAGAGAAGGAGATGTTGAAAAATTAATTGCTGAAACTTCAAAAATATCAAAGCATATTCAATGGCAGCCTAAGTATAATGATCTCGAGGAAATAATTAATTCATCAATTAAATGGGAAGAGAAGATAAATGGCAGAAATTCATAAAAGGATATTTAAAAGAAATGATGATAAAGACCTTTTACTTTTTGGCTACAAGCAGCACAGTGAGTCTCCAAGCCAACAGCTTGATATAAGTGAAATTCCTGAACCTCATATGCGATGGAATCCATCAAGAGAAGAGTGGGTTACATATTCGGCAGGAAGAAAAAATAGAACATCATTCCCACCGAAAGAATATTGTCCATTATGTCCAGGAGGAAATTTAAACTATCCGACAGAAATACCTTTTTCAGACTTTGAAATTGCAGTTTTTCCTAATCGGTGGGCAAGTTTTAATTCAATGGGGAAAAATATATCTTTAGAAAATATTCCAACTAGACCATCAAAAGGTGAGTGTGAAGTTGTGGTATATTCTTCAGAACATCTAAGCACTGTTTCTGAAATGCCACTGAATAGAATAGAATTACTAACTCAAGTTTGGATAGACCGATATAAGGAGTTACAAAAAAATCCAGATATTAAATATGTACTTCCATTTGAAAATAGAGGCAAAGAATGTGGCGTGACTCTACATC
The DNA here is from genome assembly GCA_902605135.1 of uncultured Alphaproteobacteria bacterium. Classification (GTDB taxonomy): domain Bacteria; phylum Pseudomonadota; class Alphaproteobacteria; order HIMB59; genus CACPNW01. The sequence continues at coordinate 29,509 of CACLBK010000007.1, read as the reverse complement.
ACCCACATGGTCAAATTTATGCTTATCCATTTATTCCGCCTGTAATTGAAACAGAGATTAGGGCATTCAAAAAAGAAAATTTTTTAATTAAAATAATGAATGAGTTAGAAGAAAAATATTATGTGTATCAGAATGAACATTTTATTGCCGCAGTACCTCCCTTTGCAAGGTATGCTTATGAAGTTTGGATAATACCAAAAAAACAAATTGAGGGCCCATGGAAATTTAATGATAGTCAAATAGAGGGTTTTTCAAAATGTATACAAAAAGTTGTAAAAGGATATGACTCTTTTCTTAATAAAAGATGTCCTTATATAATGGGCTTACATGCTTCTCCTGAACTTAATGATAATAGTTTTCATTTCCATGTTGAGTTTTACCCTCCTTTACGACATGGTGATAAACCAAAAATTTTAGCTGGATCAGAATCAATGGCAGGTGTTTTTATAATGGATGTATTGCCAGAGGATTCTGCTAAAGTATTAAGAAAACATATTTCATGAAAACAATTGAAGAAAAAATAAATTACTACAAAGAAAGTCTTGATTTGTTTGATGATGGAATGGATAAATATAAATTTTTAATAGACCAAGCAAAAAATGCAAAAAAATTTCCAGAGGAGTTTAGAAATGATACTTTTAAAGTGTCGGGCTGCCAGGCACAAGTATGGTTGGTTCCTAGATTAAATGAAAATAAGCTTTCATTTTACTATGACTCTGATGCTTTTATTTCTAAAGGAATGGTTACTATATTGTGTGATATTTATGGTGATAGAAATCCTCAAGAAATTAAGAATTCAGATTTCGATCACTTAAATATTTTAGAACTTGATACGCTTTTAACACCAGGAAGAAGAAATGGTGTATATTCAATGCTAGAAAAAATAAAAGAGTACGCAAAGTCATACTCAAAAAATTAGAATGTTTTACGAACCCAAAAATGGACATCCATTTAAAATAGATCCTTACAAAGCACTTGTGTTTCCAAGACCTATTGGTTGGATTTCTTCCTTAAGTAAACAGGGAATTCCAAATTTAGCTCCCTACTCATACTTTAATGCTGTTGCAGATGAACCTCCTCAAGTGATGTTTTGTTCAAATGGTGATTCTGCCTATGGTGGTTTTAAGGATTCACTTTCAAATATACTTTCAACAAAAGAGTTTGTTGTTAATTTTGCAACTTCTACAACGAGAGATGCAATGAATATAAGTTCATCAAATTATAAACCTAATGAAGATGAGTTCTTAGCTGCAAAGTTAAAAAAAAGAAAATCTAAACTTGTTAAAGCTCCATCTGTTTATGATAGTCCGGTTAACCTTGAATGTAAGTTGCTTAAAACATTAAAACTCAAAACAAACTCTAAAAAACTTTCTACAATGGTTATTGGAGAGGTTATTGGAATTTATATTAACAATAAATTTATAAAAAATAAAAGAGTAGATAGTGTATCTATGCGTTATATTTCACGTATGGGTTATTCCGAATATTCAACAGTGTCTTCAAAATTTAATTTAAGGCGTCCAAAATAAATATTTCCCAATTGAACAAAATGAATTTTTATCAACCATTTTCTCTCCCAAAATTAATGGTTGCTCCAAATGGTTCAAGGCGAATGAAAACAGATCATGAAAGTATTCCAATAACAATTGATGAAATTTGTAAAACGGCTAAGGCTTGTTATAATTCAGGCGCTGAAGCTCTACATTTTCATGTAAGAGATAATGATGGTTTGCATGTTTTAGATGCTGGACTTTATAAAGAAGCTTTAAGAGAATTAGAATCTATTGTTCCTAAAATGCATTTGCAAATAACAACTGAAGCAATAGGTATTTACTCACCTGAACAAATGCAGAATTTGATCTATAATGTAGAGACCCCTGGAATATCAATAGGTATAAAAGAAATGATACCTTCTGGTAATCCTTCAAATGAAGATATTAAAGTCTATAAATATTTAGTTGAAAAAGAGACAAAAATTCAACACATTTGTTACTTTCCTGAAGAACTTGAAATACTCTCAAAATTAATAAAAGTAGCAGAACTTCCAAATGAAAATACCTGGTGTATGTTTACAATTGGTCATTATACTGGACGTAAAAGTGATCCAAACTTAATCCCTAAGTTTCTAGATTCTAAGAAAAAAAATGGAATAAATGGTGATTGGGCAATTTGTGCATTTAGTGTTGAAGAAAAAGAATGTATTAAAAAAGCAATTAGCCTAAGTGGAAACATAAGAGTAGGTTTTGAAAACTCTATTCATATGCTTGATGGCAGTGTAGCTCTTAATAATGAATCAAAAGTAAAAGAAGTAATAGAATTTATTAATTAAAATTTTTTAGATTAGTTTTAATTAAATTATCTAAAAAATTTTTTTTCTTAAAAGTCTGTAATATAAATCTATCAGGCCTAACAAGGATTGCATCTGTATTAAATGTTTTTAAAATTTTGGATAATTCCTTGTATGAACTTTCTTTTACTATTTTAATTTTGTTTGACATTTTTTTTAATTTTAACTTTTTTGAAACTACTAATATTGGTTCAAATGAAAATAATTCATCAAAAGATTTAGATTTAGAAATATTAAATTTAGGAAAAATTTTGCCTCTATTTTTATCAGATTTAGATCCTAAACCAGGACCAAGTTCAGGTTTTATAGATTTCATACTTTTAGACCCATCACTCTGATCAAATACAGTATTTGAAATTTTATAAGATCTTACTGCATTGATAAACTCACCCATTTTCATTGTAGTTTCAATATATTCTTTTACATTTGAAAACCGTTCTTTTTGATAGGATTTAAGTAGTATTTCATTATGGTTTTTTTTTACACAATGAATAATTTTCCAGCTTAGATTTGATACGTCTCGTACTCCAGCACACATTCCTTGTCCCATAAAAGGAGGCATAAGATGCGCTGCATCTCCTGCAATAAAAACTCTTCCTTTTCGCCATTTATTCGCAATTGCTGACTGAAATGTATAGATTGCTTTTCTTTCTATTATAGCTTCAGTAGGCTTTAACCACGGGTTCAAGAATTTCCAAATAAAATCATCTGTAACAACTTTTTTTTCATTCTCGTTTTTTTTGAGAGCAAATTCCCACCTTCTTCTTTTTCCAACATTTCTACAGTATGTTGCTGGTCTTTTTGGGTTAGAATATTGAATTGTTCTATCAGGAAGATTTTTATTTTTTTTAAGAATAAGATCTATTACTGCCCATTTTTGGGTAAAACCTAAATTTTTGAATTTAGAGTTTATTGATTGTCTAGTAATTGAATTAGCACCATCACACCCAATCAGATACTTACTTTTTACTATTTTACTTTTTAAAGTTTCTGTATCTTGGAAACTTACTTCTACAAAATCTTTTAAGTTTTTAATTTTTGTTACATTTGCATTTTGTATAGATTTAAATTTTTTGTATGACTTTAAATGATGGCGCACTACACGTTCGAAGTCTGGTTGATGGAATCTATAACTTGGATAACATCCATTTTCAGTTACTTCTTTTGGTCTTGGCCAATCTAATAAAACATTATTATTTTCATCAACAAATTTAGTTCCTTTATTTATTATTGTATATTTTCTAAACTTTTCTTTAATACCAATTGTCTCAAATACTCTCATAATTTCATCATCAAAATGAACTGCACGAGGCAAAGGATATAAACTTTTTTCTTTTTCCAACATAAGAACTGACAAATTACTCTTTGCGAGCAAACTAGCTAATGTTCCGCCTGTTGGTCCAAAACCTATGATAATTACATCAAAGAAATTATTCATTTATTGTAATTATTTTTTATTTTGAATATTTGAGTAAAGCCAAGGACAGTCAATAAATAATGGGGCTTGCTTTCCTTGTGAAGCGGTATCTAATCTTTTTTCTCTAAATTTAAGTCTATCTTCATCTGACATATAGAGTCTTTCATGACCCCAAAAGCTAGGGCCTTCAAATGTCTCTATTGGTTTCCATGTTTTGGGATCTATAATTCTTCCTCCCCAGCCATTTTCAATAAAAAAACCTGAAGGTGTATGAGAATAAAATGAGGTCATATAGTCATTTGTATGTCTACCTAAAGTATAAGCAATAGTATCATCTTTATATTGCAAAAGATCATATCCCTGGCCAACATCATCAAGGCTATTATATTCAACCATGAAGTGATGAAAGCCTTCTCGACCAGATCCAAAAAAAGCAAAACTGTGATGCCTACCGTTAACATGAAAAAAACAAAGTGAGATTGGCGTATTACTATAATCGCTAATTTTAAAATCTAATATATCTGTATAAAAAGGTATGAGAGATTTTACATCTTTGACATGGATTACAATATGCCCCATTCCATAAGGACCAGTTTTAAAACCTGATATCGGACGCCCAGGTATAAAAGGATCTTCATCTTTCATCGGTCCATAAACAATTTCTATTCTGTTACCTTGAGGATCATGAAAGAAAATTAGTTCCTCTACAAATCTTTTGTCGCATAAATTTTTATCAGCATAAATAACATCAATGTTATTTTTCTGGAGTCTAGTTGCATACATTTCAATATCATCTTTGGACTCAACTTCCCAACCCATAAATGCCATGTTGTCTCCTGTGTCACCAGTAATAGCAAGTCTCTGTTTGTGATCATCCATTCTAAAACTAAGGGTACCTTTAGCACGATCAACTTGCTGCATGCCCAAACATTTCTGGGTGTATTCTGACCAGTCTTCTATTTTGTCTGAATTAACACCTATGTAACTTAAAGAATTAATTGCCATTTTTCTGAGCCTATAAAAATATTTATAGGCTCATAATATATTGTTTTTAACTAGCCATCAATATCTGCGATTACTTCTCTCGCTCTATTTAAAACAGCCTGCCCGTCTAATCCTTTACCTTGCATTTCATCAAGCCACTCAGACTCAACTGGAGCAAGTATAGATTTATATTCAGCTAAAACATCATCAGATGCAATGGTAATTACATGACCATCTAATCCCATTACTTCATCTTTCATTTTAGCATTTTGAGCATCAATTAAGCTTGCAGCCCAATCACCAAAAGCATGACCACTATTATTATCAATGACTTTTTTTAGATTATCAGGAAGACTATTATATTTATCTTCATTCATTATTAATCCAAATGTTGCATTACTAATATTTAACTCAGTATGATACTTTGTTACATCCTGTAATCTAAATGATCCAATTGCGGTGTAAGGAAATGGTGTCCCATCAAGCACTCCTTTTTGAAGAGCTTCTTGAGTTCCAGGAGCAGGAACTTTAACTCCAGTAGCTCCAAGTTTTGCAAGAATATCAGCTACCATTTTACTAGGAACTCTGATTTTTTTACCAGCAAAGTCAGATGGATTTACAACATTATCTTCTTTCATATGAATATGGTACCCAGGATTAGAGTGAAGGCCTATTAATTTAATACCTTTCATTTCTTTATCTAGATAACCCTCATCATATAAAATATTTAATGCTTTTGAACCTGCTGCAGAGGTTTTAGTTAAGAATGGTAATTCAATTACTGAGCTTAAAGGAAATTGTCCTCCAATATAACCAAGAACAGTCCAAGAAATATCAGCTACTCCTCCTTTAACAATATCATATTGTTTGGGTGGTCCCCCTAATACTCCTCCAGCAAAAACTTTTACATCAAGTTCTCCACCAGATTCCATATTTACTTTCTCTGCCCAAGCAGCCAAAATTTTATCAGCTATAAATGCTTTAGGTGGTTCGAAAGTTGCTAATTTAAGTTCTATTGAGTCTGCCGATGCAGAAGAAATAAAACCAAAAGTAAAAACTCCAAACAAAAAAGCTATTAAAATTTTTTTCATTTTGCGTCCTCCCTTAAAAGATGTCTGAGGCTAACTGCTACGAAAAAAAATGTCTATATTTTATTTATTTAATTTATTATCAGTATTAAATAACTTCGTTTTGGAGAGTATTGGATAAAGTTCCAATCTCTGAAATGGAAATATCTACTTTATCACCCTCTTTAAGATAAATCGGAGGATTTCTTTTAAATCCTACACCACCAGGGGTACCAGTTACTAATACATCTCCTGCTCTCCAGGGAAGTGCTTTTGAGACATAAGAAATTAAAAAGGGAAGATCGAAAATTAACTGACTCAAAGAAGCGCTCTGCATTACTTCACCGTTTAAGAATGTTTCAATTGTTAGTTTTTTATAATCATCTATGTCTTGAGCCATCACCATATGAGGTCCAAAACTTCCAGTTTTTTTAAAATTTTTTCCCATTCCAAAGGTTGATTTCGTATGGCGTTGCCAATCTCTAACTGATCCATCATTGTAACAAGAATAGCCAGCAATACAATTTAAGGCATTGTCTTCATTTATATGACTTCCTGTATCTTTCATTATCAGAGCCATTTCACCTTCAAAGTCAAGTTTATCAGATGCTTTAGGTATTATCATATCTTGTAAATGAGCAGTTTGACTATCATTAAATCGTTGAAAAGTTACTGGATTATCTGCAACTGTCTTTTCAGTTTCTTTAACATGATCATGATAATTTAAACCAACACATATAATTTTGCTGGGATTAGGAATTACAGGTAAAAGTTTTATGGAACTAAGATCAATTTCTCCAGGGTTATTCTTTGCGTAATTTCTTCCCTCTTCAAGACCATTTGATTTAATTAATTCTTTTAGAGAATTTGTATTATTAATTTGTCCTGTTAGATCTGTAACTTTATTGTCGGAAACTATTCCAAATCTTTCTTCATTATTAATTAAAAAGGAAATATAATTCATAGTTTTGTATGTTATTGTTATATACTGATAATTCTATATGCAAGCGAAAATAGATAAGATATTCAATTATTCTGCAATTGGTGCTTGTATAGTTTTATTTTTTTTAGCTGTTCTTACTTTTTGTGATGTCTTTGGCAGAAGATTTCTAAACTCACCTGTAATGGGAACAATTGAAATAGTTGAAGTAGGAATGGCTTTGGTTGCGTTTTTAGCTATGCCAAGAGCATTTTTTTTAAACTCTCATGTATCAGCCGATTTTATAAATCAAATTGATAATAATTTATTAAAAAAAATTATTATAATTTTAAAATTTATTTTTATGATTTCTATTATGTCCATGATGGCGTATGCTACTACTTTAAGTGCATTAGAATTTACTAACAATGGAAGAGTTACACTTGAGCTTGAATTATATTTTTATCCTTTCTTTTATGTAATTGCAGCAGCAATGTGGATTAGCGTCTTGGCTATAATTTTATGGTTCATTAAAAGTGTATTCGAGCAATTCGGCAAAGAGATATAATGGATTATGATCCAATCATAAATGGTGGTTTAGCATTTGCTGCAGTCTTAGCTTTGATGGCATTAAATATTCCTATTGGGATTTCAATGTTAGTTGTAGGATTTATTGGTTTTGCTTTCATTTCAGGTCTTGATCCAGCAATTCTTGTTTTAGGTTTTGCTCCGTATGAAGCGGTATCAAAATATTCACTTTCTGTTATGCCATTATTTGTTCTTATGGGTAACTTGGCTAATAGCGCTAATTTATCAAGAAACTTATATGATGCTGCTTATGCTGTAGTTGGTCATTATAAAGGTGGATTGGCCATGTCTACTGTGGGAGCTTGTGGTGGTTTTGGAATGATATGTGGTTCATCTATTGCTACAGCGGCAACTATGGCTCAAATGGCAGGGCCAGAGATGAAAAGGCATGGCTACAGTGAAGCTCTTATCAGTGGTTCAATAGCTTCTGGAGGAACTTTGGGAATTATAATTCCTCCAAGTGTTATGTTAGTTATTTATGCCTATTTAACTGAACAATCAGTTCAAGAACTTTTCTTTGCCGCCCTAATTCCAGGAGCAATTGCAGTGGTGCTCTATATGATAACAATTAGAATTTTTCTTTACTTCTATCCATCACATGGTGGTCATGGAAAAAAGATGCCAATCAATGAAAGACTTGCTGCAATATGGAAAGTTATTCCAATTTTTTTTATTTTTGTTGTTATCATGGCAGGCCTATACTTAGGATTTTTTACGGCAACAGAAAGTGCTGCAGTTGGAGTTATATTAGTTATCATTCTCATTTTTCTTAAAGGTGATTTAACAATCAAGATGTTAACTGACGCAACCTGGTCTACTATAAGAACAGTTGGCTCATTATATCTAATAGTTGTTGGCGCTAGTATGTTCAACTTTCTTATTACAGTCACTCAAATGCCTTTTACCGTTGTTGATTTTATAGATAGTCTAGCTCTAACACCACTTGGTATAATTTTAGTTATTTGTGCAATTTATATTGTTCTTGGAACTTTAATGGACTCACTAGCAATGTTATTTTTAACTATTCCAGTTTTCTATCCAGTAATTGTTGACGCCGGTATTGATCCAGTATGGTTTGGAATTTTTGCTGTTATTGTTGTTGAGCTTGGTCTTGTATCACCTCCAGTTGGAATGAATCTTTTTGTAATTAAAGGTGTAATGCAATCTACTCCCTTAAAAACTATTTGGTTTGGAACTGTACCTTTTTTATTTGCAGATATGATAAGAGTAGCACTAATAATTATTTTTCCTGCAATATGTCTTTATTTACCAAGTTTGATGAATTGATTACCAAACACCTATCATTACACCACCTTCACTTTCGACATCCTGACCTTTAAAAACAAATTTTTCATCAACAGTAAGTAAGTTTTTTCTATTAATTAGTCTTTTTAATAATAAGTCTTTTAATTCTGCTCTAATTTTTTCATATTCCTGATCTTGTCCTAAATCTTCAAATTCATTAGGGTCTCTTTCGAGGTTGAAGAGTTGAGGACTAAAACCTTTGTAATAAATATATTTCCATTTTTCAGTTCTTATCATAAATGCTCTTGCTTCATGTGGACCTAATTCTAATTCATCTCTTGCTGAATGAAGTCCATAATCAATCTCACTAAATACAGAATTACGCCAATCATTTAATTGAGTACCTCTTATAATGGGTAATAGTGATCTTCCTTCAAGTCTATGAGTGCTTGTTGAACTATTAAGCGTCTCTAAAAAAGTTGGTAAAAGATCAATAGACTCAACAAGTTTTTTTTCTCTTTGACCTCTAGTAGAATCAGCATTCTCTGATGGGTCATATATAATAAGAGGAACTCTTACACTTTGTTCATGAAATAGTTCTTTTTCTCCAAGCCAATGATCTCCAAGATAATCGCCATGATCAGAAGTAAAAACAATCATAGTGTTTTGAAACAATTTATTTTGTTCCATAAATTCAAATAACCTTCCAAGATTGTCATCAATTTGTTTAATTAAGCCCATATATCCAGTTATTACAGCCTCTCTAACTTCCATTTTTGAAAAGACCTTAGATACACGAGCATTAGTAAAAGCTTGATAAACCTCATGTTGAATATTTTTTTCTTTTTCATCTCTTGCAACTTCATAAAATTGATTTGGTGAATACATATTGTGGTATGGAGAAGGAGCAATATAAGGCCAATGAGGTTTTATAAAAGATAAATGAAGCATCCATTGATCATCTTTATTTTCATTCATAAAATCTATAGCTCTATTGGTCATGTATGCTGTTTCAGAATGCTCTTCTTTAATTCTTGCTTGTTTATTTGAGTTTCTTAATCTCCACCCACTTAGCAAATCACCATTTGGTCCTTCAGCAGAATTAGCCCAAGTTTCCCACGGATTATCTCCTTCATAGCCAAGACTATTTAACCATTTATTATAAGTTAATGCTGTAGAGTAATTTTTAACCCAGTTGTTTGGATGTAATCCATCATCTCTTTCATAGGGATCAAAACCAGGTTCACTTACTATCATTCCAATATCTGTTTCTTTAGTTAAACCAAGTCTTTCCATTCCATCTTTATCAGGCTTCATGTGAGTTTTACCAACAACTGCTGTTTTGATGTTATCTTTTCTAAGATAATCACCAATAGTTAGCTCACCAATTGGGAGCGGAACTTGATTAAGGGTTGCTCCATGACTAAAAACTGTTCTACCAGTATAAAAAGAAGCACGCGAGGGGCCACAAATTGGAGATTGAACAAAAGCGGATTCAAACATAACACCTTCTTTCGCAAGCTTATCAATATTCGGAGTTTTAAGATATGGATGTCCATAACATGACAGATAATCCCATCTAAGTTGATCTGCCATGATAAATAAAATATTTTTAGTTTTAGCCATTGTTTAATTTTTAGTTTAATATTTTTAGTCAACACCTTCTGCAATATTTAAAGAACGGTCACATACTTCTGAATTAAGATACTTTAGAGCACCAGCATATTCATCAGAATTATAGAATTTTTTTGCATCTTTTAATGATGGAAACTCTGCTATTACTAACCTGTTAATCATTTTTCCTTCAAGATTTTTTATTTTCCCCCCTCTACTAAGAATTTTTGCTCCAGCCTTTAAAAGAGCTGGTCCTGCTAAATCTGCATATTTTTTGTACTCATCTTGATTTTTTACATCAACCATTCCAACCCAATATGCTTTTGGCATTATAACCTCCTGTAGTTATATTATAATGTTATTAAAAAAATCATGATGAAATTTTTGTATTAACAAATTTATTTTTAACAATAATTGAAAGTATTAACATAAATAAAAATTTACACTTGGTAAAAAGGACGAGCAACTATGTACTTTAATGTTGTGCACTGATATTGTTGATATATTTTCAATTTAAAAACTTTAACCTATAGTTGATTGATGTTCTGATTTACTCAATTAACTTAATAGACTTAGCTTTAAAAACCAAGTAATATTAATAAAAATAATTTGGGAGTATGGCGGAACTGGTAGACGCGCCGGATTCAAAATCCAGTCACTTCGGTGGTGTGGGCATTATTATTGCTAACTGTACAGCCAAAAAATATTCCTAAAATAATTTTCATATATTATTTGTTGCCATGTTGTTGACCTATTTTAAATAAATTTAGTTTTTTAGTTTGGTTCTAATTTTATTTGAGGACCTTTCCCTGGAATTTCAATAACAATTTCACCTGTTGGATTTTCATTTGAAAGATCAATATTCCACCACATAACTAAATTAGCATCAGGAAAAGATTTTACAGCGATTCTGCCTTTGCCTTTCAATTTTTTCTGATTATTAAAATTTATCTTAACATTTTTAAATGATTTAATATTATCAGCGCTAAAGAAATTATTAGAATTTTCTTTTATAATGATTTCTTCAACTTTGTTTTCATTAATCAATAATAATAATCTTTCTTCACTATCAACTTTTGCATTTAATGATAAGGGAACTCTCTGTCCAACCTGGGTAATTATTAATTGTAATTCAATTTCCTTAGTTATTTCTTTGGATTGTTGATCGCTAACTATATTACTCTTTTCAACTAAGTCTTCACCTTCAAAAATTAAATTTTCCAAAATATCTAAGTAATCTTTTTCGTTAATAACATTGTTTTTGAATAATTCTTTTAAACTTTTATATTCTTCAGAGTTAGTTAACAATTTATTCATACCATTATTAAACTGCTCTATTGTAATAGTTTTACTATCTAATAGTTTTTTTAAGTTTGCAAAGTTACTTTGGAGAGTATCTTCGGCCATCAGTTTTGAAGTGATAAAAAAAAATATTATAAATATAATTTTGAAATACATATCTTTAAAAGATAATATAAAAATCTCTTATTTAATTAAACTATATTTTTATAAAATTTTAGATTCCTATTAGATTCCCTATCATTCTAAAAATGACCTATAACTTAATAGACTTAGCTCTTAAAACCTAGTAATACTAAGAAAAATTTAAAGGGAGTATGGCGGAACTGGTAGACGCGCCGGATTCAAAATCCGGTCACTTCGTTTAAAAAACTAAACTAATTCAATAAGATTATAGTTATCTTTTAATATTTAACGCTCATACGACGCTTTTTGATTAAAATATTTTAATAGTATAAATAATCTAAAGGTTATTTTTTAAAGTAATTTCTAAATTTTGGATTGGCAGCGTTATATAAAATTATTGATGAAAATATAAAAAAAGGTACTAAAAAATATTCTGAAGAGTCTTTAATATCATTAACATAAAGGCATAGACCACCTATAACACCTAAGTTAAATAAAGAAACACCTAAGAATTGTATTGGATGCAACTTTTCTGAACCAAAAAATAAATATCGAAAACCAAAATAAATAAAAGTGGTAAAAGTTGATAAACGTAAACTTTGTAAACGATGTTCAGGCACATAAGTGCCTTCTGTTACGATAAAAGGGAAGGTAAATGAAAAGCCATAAAAATAAGCAACCACAGTAATTGCGACGTGCAGTGAAAAAAAAAGGATCAAAAACTTGCTTAATAAAGTCATGTACCCTTATAGATAAAAACCTCTAATTTGTTAATTAAAAATGATATTTTAAAATTAAATGAAAGGTAAAAGCAAAGGGTTAGTGATAGGCCTTACCACTAACCCAGTCGGCCTATACGCTAATTTTTCATCTGAGTCTCAATAATCTCCGTGTTTGACAGCAGGATAATTATGATCATCATAAAATTTTTTACTCAGATTAATCATAATAATTACGACGCTTTTACGACGCTTTTCGAATTCAATTTCTTCAAATAAGCTAATGGACTTAATTTAAAAAACCAAGTAAAAGCCCGAAAAATAAACTGGGAGTATGGCGGAACTGGTAGACGCGCCGGATTCAAAATCCGGTCACTTCGGTGGTGTGGGTTCGATTCCCTCTACTCCTACCACTGTATTATTTTTTATAGCTGTTAATAATAAAAACGAAATACCTAAAAAAATAAAACCTAGTGCATACATATTAAAAGTTAATCCAAAGATTGAAGCAGAAAAACCAACAATTGCTGGACCAAATAAAGCTCCTGCTTGACCTATGCTAGTTATATGAGAGATAGTTTTAGGCATGGGTTCTTTAGAGATTTTAACAGCTAATCTAATTACTATAGGTAATAAATTTGATGTAAAAAATCCAAAAATTATCATAGCTAAAAGAATTATATATAAGTTCATTGTCGTGATACTAACTATCAAAATTATTGATCCTATAATAGAAAAGTAAGGGCCTACAATTTTTTCATTAAACAGATTGATAAGATTTGATGCTAAAAAATTGCTAATTATTCCTCCAATATTAAAAAAAAGTACTATTGAGCCAGCCATAAAAATAGCTGCATTAAGATCATTAAGCAGCCACAATGATGACCATTGTGCAATTATTCCCATAGAAGCAAATATAAGCATATTTATGAGTCCAAATATAAAAACATCTTTACTTGGAAGAGTAAATTTTGAACCTTTGCTTACAATGTCATATTTTCTTGGTAATCCAAAAAAATAAATTGTTACGGCTGAAAAGATAAAAATAAAGCCAAAAAAAATAAATATATTAATGGGATTAAAATTATACCCAAGTGCAACACTAGCGGTTATTGAACCACAAATTACACCTATTGAAAAAGCTGATTTAAATATAGGGTTTAGGATTTCTGCAGTTTTTTTTTCAATAATACTAACTTGTAACAAAACATTTGGTACCTGTATGCCCATAGCTAAACCCCAAACAGATGATACAAGTAAGAAAACAAAATAACTTTCTGAAAAAAAAACTATAAAAGGTAAAAAAGAGATAATGGTTCTTGAAATAACAATACAGTTTTTTGTTCCAATCTTTGGAGTCAAAAAAAGTGTAGTTGCTTGATTAGAAATTATACTAAATAAACCGAATAATGTTAATCCAAATGAAAATTCTACTTTTGTAATTTTTAGTATATCTAGTAAAATTGGTACATGAACCATATAAATAGTTAAAAGAAAAATGTTTAATGAACCTACTGAGTAAGCAATATAAAAAGATCTTTTTAATACTTTATATTCAGACACAATATTTAATCTTTCTAAAATTTTATTTTTAAAACTAATCTTAAAAATTTTGAGATGTTTGTATTTTATTATCTATTTTTTTTTTACTTTTGAACATAATTAAATACATTAATAGAGAAATCAAAAACATAATTGCTCCTAAAACGTACATATTAAATGTTAAGCCAAATGTTTCTGCAGAAATCCCGACAACTGCAGGTCCAAATATAGCTCCTACAAAAGCTATGCTTGATATATGAGAAATAGTTATAGGTATTGGATTATTTGAATGCCTTACGGCCTGCCTAAATACGATCGGCATAACATTCGAAATTAAGAACCCAAATATTGTTATCGATATAAATATAAAAGAAATATTTTGAGTAATTATACTCAATAATAATATTATTGATCCGACCATTGCAAAACAAGGGCCTACAATTAATTCATTAAATTTTTTAATTAATCTAGAAGCAAAAATATTGCCAACGATCTCACCAGCATTAAAAAAAATTACAATTGATCCAACTAGATATATTGGGGCTGCCAAATCTGTAACAAGCCAAAGAGGCGACCATTGAACAATTATTCCCATAAAAGCAATAATAAACATATTAATAGATGCAAATAAAATGATGTTGAAGTTTGGAATTGCAAATCTTGGATTATCATTCACTACATCATATTTTTTTTCTAAACCAAAAAAATACATTGATATTGTTGAAATAAATACAAAAAAGCCAATGAAAAAAGTTGTGTAAATAGGATCAATATCAAAACCAAGACAAATACTTGATATTGCTGCACCACTTAAAAAACCAAAATTAAAAGAAGATTTAAAAATTGGATTAAGAATTTTTTTGGTTCTTTCTTCTATAATAGCAACTTGTGTAAAAATATTTGGCGCTTGTATTCCAATAGAAACTCCCCAGAATATAGAAACTAAAATAAAAATATTATAGTTTGAAAAATAAAAAATATAAAATGGAATAAAAGAATACATTAGTCTTGCTATTATTAAGCAATTTGTACTTCCAATTTTTGGTAATAAAAAACGCGTGGTTAATTGATTAGTAATTACATTAAAAATTCCAAAAAATACAAAGCCTATTGAAAATTCAGTTTTTGTCATTTCTATTAACTCAAAAAGAATTGGGGTGTTGACCATAAAAGTACTAAAAATGAGTGTTGCAAATAATCCTTGAGAAAAAGTTGCAAAAAATGCTGTTTTTAATTCTTTAGTTTCTGTAGTTTCCATTTAAAAATATTGAGAAGATAAATTTTTTAGATTTAAAATCGTTATTAGTATAAGTCAAAATTATTTATATTGTAATAATTAATGAATTTTCTTAAAAATATTTACATTTGGACTTTAAAAAAAGCAGAACATAAAAATGCAAAATGGTATTTAAGTTTAATATCATTTGCTGAGAGTTCGTTTTTTCCAATTCCACCAGATATACTTTTGATACCAATGGCATTGGCTTCAAAAACAAAAGCTTTATTTTATGCTTTTATCTGTACTTTGTCTTCAGTTCTAGGAGGCATGTTTGGATATGCAATTGGATATTTTTTTTTCAATTCGATTGGTTTGTATATAGTTGAATTTTATCATTTAGAAAGTTCGTTTAGTATTTTTGAAAATTATTATAAAGAATTTGGTATTTTGATTGTTTTGGGTGCTGGTATAACTCCATTTCCCTATAAGTTTATTACAATAGCAAGCGGTGTATTCGGATTAAATATTTACTTATTTGTTATAGTTTCTATAATTGGTAGAGGTCTTAGATTTTATTTAATTGCAATTCTGTTATATTTTTTTGGTGAAAAAATAAAACTATTTATTGATAAATATTTTAATATCTTATCTATTACATTTTTTATTTTACTTGTTGGCAGTGTGTTTATAATTAGATTTTTATGATCATTCGTAATTGGACTTTACTTTTATTTATCATTTCCCTAATTTCGATATCATCCGCATTAATTGCAGAGTACTTCTTTAATCTTCAACCATGTGAGTTATGTTTAAAACAAAGACATCCGTATTATTTAATTTTAGTAAGTTTAGTTTTTATTTTTATTATTAAAAATTTAAATAAAGTTGTGTTTTATTTATTGATTCAATTAGCTGCAGTTTACGGTCTCTTTTATTCTATATGGCATGTTGGAGTTGAAAATAAAATTCTTAAAGGTCCTTCAGGCTGTTCAGTAATGTTAACAAATAGTGAGAGTGCTTCCGACCTTAAAGCGCAGATATTATCAAAGCAAGTAATCAGTTGTGATGAGGTTATTTGGAGCTTTTTTGGCATTTCTGCTGCTTCAATTAATACGCTTGTTTTACTAGTTATTTTTATTTTAAATGCTATTTATTTATTCAAGAACTATGGCACTAAAAAAGAAAAAAACGTCTAAAAAAAATTCTTCATCAGGTAGAACTACTCATAGGGAAGTTTTAGAAGAAATCATAAGAGTCGATCATGCTGGTGAATATGGTGCAACCAAAATATATGATGGTCAAATAGCAATATTTGGCAAAAGTTCAAAGCTTGGCAAAACAATTCAACATATGGCAGATCAAGAACAAGAACATATTGATAAATTTAATGAATTAATATTGGAACATAGAGTTAGACCAACTGCTCTCCTTCCTTTGTGGAATGTTGCGGGTTATGCGCTCGGCGCATCCACAGCATTAATGGGAGAAAAGGCTGCCATGGCTTGTACTGTTGCTGTTGAAAAAGTAATAGGTGAACACTACCAAGAACAATTGGAACTCTTAGGAGATGATCATAAAGATTTAAAAAAAACAATTTCTAAATTTAGAGATGATGAACTTGAACATCACGATATTGGTATAGAGCATGATGCTGAAAGTGCACCAGGATATAAAATTATGTCAAAAGTAATAGAGCTTGGATGTAAAACGGCAATTGCAATTTCAAAAAAAATCTAATTTTCTAGTTCTGTATCCCAGTATAAATAATCTCTCCAAGTCTCATGCAAAAAGTTAGGAGGAAAATTTCTGCCATTATTTTGTAGTTGAATTGAAGATGGTCGTAGAGGTTTTTTAAAAAGTTTCATATCAGTGTTCTGAATAAGTTTTCTTCCCTTTTTTAAATTACATGACGTACATGCTGAGACAACATTTTCCCAAGTAGTTTTTCCATGCAGACATTTTGGCACTAAATGATCAAATGTTAATTCGTTAGCTGGAAAACGATTAGTGCAGTATTGGCAAGTAAAATTATCTCTCAGAAAAACATTAAAACGAGTGAAGGCAGGTCTTCGTTGTGGAGTTACATAATCCTTTAAGGCAATTACACTTGGCAACTTAAAAGTAAGATTTGGAGAATGAACTTCGTGCTCGTAATTTTCTATCACTGAAACTCTTTCAAGAAAAACAGCTTTGATAGCATCTTGCCATGAACATAAAGAAAGTGGGTAATAAGATAGCGGCCGAAAATCAGCATTAAGAACTAAAGCTGGATTTTCTGCGGTACTCATTTTAGTTTCTACTCACCCATGTCATATTATTCAAATAGTAATATAATATTAAGATTCGATTACTTTAAATATTTTTTTTAATAAAATTTTGGAAAAAAGTTATTGTTTCTTGTGACATTGTATGCTCGTCACTTTCAATAAGATAATTTTCATAATTGTAGTTATACTTTTTTAAGACTTCAAGTGACTCGTTGTAATTGGAAATAGGTAAAACAGCATCTTGAGCACCATGAGAAATAAAAATTGGTGTTTTTAAAAATGCATTATTAGGCTTGTGCTCTTTTGATATAATTCTTGAAGATATAATTGCTAAGCCTGCTAACTGATTTTGAAGTATTTGCCCAAGTTCAAAAGCCATCATACCTCCTTGAGAAAAACCCATAACAAAACAATCGGTCATTTTTAAATTTAAATTTTCTAACAAAAGAGAAATAGAGTTATGAATTTTTTCAACATTCTCAGATATTTTTTTTTTGGCTACATCATATTCTTTTGCACCAGCATTAGAAATATGAGTGCCATTGAGATATAATTGAAACCATTCATGCCCCATAGGATAATCTTGAATTGTATCTGGTGCATTTAAAGCAACATATTTCATCCCCCAGTCATCTTGATCAATTAAATTTGCAATTTGAATGAAATTAGTAGCGTTATCTCCATATCCATGAAGCATAATCATCAATTTTTTTGGATTTTGGTGTTTTGTAATTGATGGGCCCTTTAAAATATTATCCATAATGTAACACTTTATTTAAGTAATCTTGTTTCATAGAATAAAAGTTTTATATAGATATCTTTATGAGCACAATGCAAATAATACTTGTTTTATTCATGGCTGCAACACTAGCAGTCGTTGTCGTTGGTGTTATTGCCATGGCGGTAAATGGAAAGCTTAATAAAAATCACAGTAATAAACTAATGCGACTAAGGGTACTTTTTCAAGCAATTGCTATATTCGTCTTTGTTGTAATCGTTTGGTTAGCCAGAAATTAGCAAATTAGAGTCTAGAATTATTTCATAATATTTAGTATATAGTTGCAAGGTTTATATGGGCATTCACTTTAATCATAAATCAAAAGCGGGAGACCGCAAAATGCAGAAAGAGCTTAAACTTAAGCAGAAAGCTGAAGAACGTAAAAAGAAACGTGAAGATCAAGAAAAGCTTAAAATGGAAGAAGAAATGCGTAAACTCGAAGAACTAACAAGGCCTGATAAAGAAGAAAATAAGTAGTATATAATTAGCTTTTTAATACTATTAATCTTTAATAGTTTTTTAACCTTCACATAGAATATAGCCGCATTCAAACGGCGGCATGGTAAGAAAAAACTTTTATACAAATAAAATTATTTCAATTTTATGCACTACAGTTTTAATCTTATTAATTTCTACATTCTCCAAAGTATCTTATGCTTGTGACGATGTATCTGGCACTACAACAATTTCTTCCGATTGTTCAAGTGCTTTTTCAATTACAGGATCAAATGCAAACATAACCTTAAGCGCAACTGTCTCTTCTGCTAATATGAGTTTGACGAATAGCGGTACAAACTCCTCCTTGACTATTACTTCATCAGGATCATTAATATCAACTAATGGTGGTATTGTTATAGCTAACACAGTTGCTGGTAAATCTTTTGACTTAATATCAAACGCTGGAACTATAAGTGGGACGTATTTTACAATACGAAATCAGAAAACAATTACAACTTTAACAAATACCGGTACAATAACTGCAACTGAAGGTAATGCTGCAGTTCTAAATCAGAGCTCAGCCACCATAACAACATTTACAAATAGTGGAACAATATCTGCACCAAGTGGTTCAGGAATCAATAATACTGCTACAATCACTACATTAACTAATACAGGAACTATTACTAGTAGTGGGACAGATATTTCGAACTTTGCTGGAACAATGGTAACACTAAATAATAGTCAGGGGAAAAATGGAGATGATCCCCTAAGATTAGAACGTTTTTCAACAAATTATAATATCATAATAAATAGTACTAGCGATTATGGGCAGTTGCTTCTTACTAATGTTGAGAATGGGACTTCAACAAATTTTGGCATTCATTCCTCTTCTACACTTGCATGTGAAACATACTCAAATGTTATTGATGGTGTTGCTTCTGGAGAGATTGGTTCAGCAAAAACAGGAACATTTGGTGATTATAGTTGGACTTTGTCTGAAACATCAAGTGGTAGTGAAACTTGGGATCTAACAGTAACTGGAAGCGTCTCAACTTGTAACACATTTACAAGTCCTTTTTTAGATAGTGATTCTCTTGCTATTGTTGATGGTCAAATAAACGGAATATTTAATAATACTCTTAATACTGTTCAAACAATTCATTCACGAATGGGATATATAAGAATGAAAGAAAAAAATCTTTCTAATCAAAATATTCAACTTGCATATAATGGAAATAATAAAGAGATTAGAAATATCATAAAGTTGGTAGATTCTTCTAAAATGTTAAATCTTGAAGATGAGTACTTATCAAATATTGGTTTCTGGTCTGAGGGCTCAATTGATTTAGGTAAAATAAGTGGTGATTCATCATCATCTTCAAAAATCAATATTCGGTAATAATATTACCGTTGGAATAGATATTAATATGAATGACAATTATCATTTAGGATTTGCGTTAGGTGATAGTAGGGATGAGATTAAAATTGGCTCATCCGGTTCCAATATAGATTTACATATTACAACAATAAGCTCCTATCATTCACTTGCTTTATCTAAGACTCAGTACGTTGATTTTGTATTTGGTTACGGAGATATAAAAGTAGATACTGATAGGTTTTATTCAAGTGATTCTATAACTTATTCAGGAAAGAGAAACGGAAATCAATATTTTTCAAGTATAGGATTTAATATTATTGAGGAAAAAAATAAATATACAATTAATCCTTTTGGAAGACTAGACATTGGATACGGTAAATTGGAACATTACACAGAGTCTACTGGGACTAATGCACTACATTATGAAAGTGTTCATTTACATCAAAAAAATTCAGCTTTAGGACTTCATTTATTGCGTAAAGGAATTAATGGTAAGGCTCTTACTTTTACTCCACATGGAACAATTGAATTTGGATCAGATAGTAGTCAATCATCTAAAATTATTACAAACTATACATCTGATAACACAACTTTATATGAAACAAATATTAGTCCAGCTTCCTCAGCTTATTTCAGACAAAAAATATCTATAGATATATCTTCTAAGAATAATTTGATGATAAATATCTTTTATGACAGGGTGGATAGACAGAATAAAGGCTACGATCAAAAAGTTGGTGTTGGACTTAAATATAATTTTTAATTTATTAATGGATAATTTTTAGCAATAAACTTCTTTAGAATTTCTAATGTTTGATCTGCTTCCTCTAAGAGCATCATGTGACCACAATCTTCAATAATCTTTACTTCCGAGCCTTTAATATAATCAGCAAGAATTTTTCCATCTTTTAAACGGCACATTCTATCTTGTGCACCTAATATAGAAAGAGTTGGTAAATCTAATTTTTTTGCAATTTCAGGTCCGTTTTTATAATTATCGCATGCTCTAAAATCCACACCTAGAGTATCTTTAATTTCTTTATTTTGAACAATCATGGAACCAACATTTAGGTGGTATAAACCTGGAACAGGATGACCTCCAAAATGTCCAGCTGGACCGTGCGCAAAATCCATCATAAGATCAACAGCCTTAGGATTACTCTCTTCAGCTAGCTTTAATAATTCTGGATTCATCGGAATAGCAGACGCACCGCCCATAAGAGTTAACGTTTTAATTTTTTCTGGGTGTTGAGCAACACATTCCATTGTTACAAGACATCCTTGAGAATGTCCAACTAGTGAAGCTTCTTTACATCCAACTGCACCAATAACATCACCAACCCAATCTCCCATTTCTTCAATAGTTTTTAAACTTTCACCAGAAGATAATCCGTGACCTGGTAAATCAACAGCTAAAACGCTGTATCCACGGAATGCAAAGTAGCGTGTTTGTAAAACCCAGACCATGTGACTTAGTCCACTACCGTGTACAAAAATAATAAGAGGTTTATTTTTATCAAAAGGTCTGCCTCCAGTGGAGGCAAACGTATCGATACCACGAACTTTAAACTTCATTTATTTGTTTGCAACTAAACGAGGTTTTTTTGCAGCTCTAAATCCATCTTCGAAATCGTTTACGATATCTTCAAAGTCTTCTAGGCCAACAGACAATCTAATCATATCATGAGATAACCCAGCAAATTTTAGAGTTGCCTCATCCATTTGTGAGTGAGTTGCTGATGCCGGATGGATAACTAATGTTCTTGCATCACCTACATTTGCTAAATGAGATGCAAGCTTAACATTATTAATAAACGCAGCTCCTGCTTCTTTCCCACCTTTAATTCCGAAGGCAATCATTGAGCCAGTACCCTTAGGAAGAATTTTTTCTGCAAGTTCCTTATCTGGATGACCAGGTGCACTTGCATGAGATACCCAAGCAACACTTTCATGATTTGATAAATACTCAACCATCTTCAAAGCATTAGAACAATGTTTTTCCATACGAAGAGAAAGAGTTTCAAGTCCATGTAAAATATTCCAAGCATTTTGAGGAGCTAAGCAAGGTCCCATGTCTCTCATTCCCTCAGCTCTTGCCATCATTGTAAATGCTGTTGGACCAAATTCTTCTGCAAATGATAATCCATGATAACCTTCGTAAGGCTCAGTCATAGTTGGAAACTTATCATTTTGCATCCAATCAAATGTTCCACCTTCAACTAAAATTCCTGCCATAGATGATCCATTACCACTCATCCATTTAGTTAACGAGTGAACGACAAGATCTGCACCGTGTTCAAAAGGTCGGCATAGATAAGGTGTTTGATAAGTGCTATCAATAATAAGTGGGATACCTGCTTCTTTAGCAATGTTTGATACTTCAGGCATGTTCATCAATTCATTACCCGGATTACCAACAAGCTCTCCAAAAATACCTTTGGTGTTTGGTTGGATAGCTTTTTTAAAACCTTCAGTGTCTCTTGGTTTTACAAAAGTTGTTTTAATGCCAAACTTAGGAAGTGTTAATCTAAATAAGTTTACTGTTCCCCCGTAAAGCTGGGAAGAAACAACCATGTGATCACCAGCGTTACATAGAGTCATGATTGTTAAAAATATTGCACTCATTCCAGATGCAGTTGCAAGAGCAGCTGTTCCACCTTCTAATGCACAAACTCTCTCTTCTAAAACTTGTACCGTTGGGTTGGACATACGACTATAAATATGACCACCTCTTTCTAGATTAAAAAGTGCTGCCGCATGGTCAACATCATCAAACATATATGAAGTTGTTTGATAGATTGGTACTTGTCTTGAGCCTGCGTTTTTGCTTGGCTGATAACCTGCGTGAAGACTGAGTGTGTCAAATTTATATGTTTTTGGGTCCATTTATAACTCCTTTGCTTTTGTTCTTAATTCAAATTTCTGTATCTTCCCAGTGGAAGTTTTTGGTAACTCACCAAAGATTACATGCTTTGGTCTCTTAAATCCAGCCATATTTTCTTTACAAAACTGTATAATTTCCTCTTCTGTGGCATTTTTTCCGGGTGCTAATTCAACAAAAGCACAAGGAGTTTCACCCCACTTTTCATCTGGTTTAGCTACAACAGCAACAAGAGAAACAGAATCATGTTTAGCTACAACATTCTCTACCTCGACTGATGAAATATTTTCTCCACCTGAAATGATAATATCTTTTGAGCGATCCTTAATTTGAATGTAACCATCAGGATAAACAACAGCTAAATCTCCAGAATGAAACCAGCCATTCTTCATAGATGTTTCAGTTGCTTCTTTATTTTTATAATATCCTTTCATTACAACATTACCTCTAATAAGTATTTCTCCCATTGTCTTACCATCCATTGGAACACGTTTATGACTCTCTGGATCAGCTACAATAACTTCTTCTGTATTAGGATAACGAACACCTTGCCTAGAATTAATATCTGCTTTTTTTGTTTTAGGAAGTTCATTCCATTCTTCATTCCATGCACATTGTAATATGTGTCCATATGTTTCTGTTAATCCATAAACATGCATTACCTCAAAACCTAGGTTGTCCATCTTCTCAAGGATAGCACTTGTAGGAGGCGCACCAGCAGTTAGAACAAATACTTTATGATTGATTATTTTTTTATCTTTCTCATCTGCATTAGCGATTAAACTCAATACTATTGGCGCACCTCCAAAATGAGTAACTTTATGTTGATCAATTAAATTGTAAATATCTTTAGCAATAATATATCGGCAACACACAACCTTGGCATGAATTAATGCAGCAGTCCATGGATAACCCCATCCGTTGCAATGGAACATTGGCACTGTATATAAAAAAGTTAATTTGTTAGGCATATTCCATGCTGTTACACTGCCTGTTGACATTAGATAAGAACCCCTATGATGGTAGACAACACCTTTGGGTTTTCCTGTTGTTCCTGATGTATAGCTTAAAGAGATGGCCTGCCACTCATCATCAGGTAAAGACCATTCGAAGTTATCATCTCCTGTTAAAAGAAAATCCTCATAAGTCCATTTACCAATTCTTTCACCCTCGTCTTCTTTGAATATTGCTTGTTCATCATGAATATCAATAATAGGAATATTTTTTCCATAAAGGTTTAAGGCTTTTTTCATGGTAGGTGAAAATTGTGTATCTGTGATTAATAATTTTGCATCACTATGATCCAGAATGTATGCAATTGTTTCTGCATCCAATCTTGTATTAATTGTATTAATTACTGCACCAATCATTGGAATAGAATAATGAGCCTCAAAAATTTCAGGTGTATTAGCTGCAATTATGGAAACAGTATCTCCTTTACCAATACCTTGTTTTTTTAAAGCGCTAGCAAATTTCGTACAACGGTTATAGGTTTCTATCCAAGTATAACTTCTATTACCATAGACAAGTGACTCATAATTTGGATAAATATCTTTAGCACGGGAAATAAAACTTAAAGGAGATAATGGAACAAAGTTAGCTGTATTTTTATCAAGATTTGTATTGAAATTATTCATCCATCCCTCCAAATTTTAATCGATACTACAAGAAATCAAATTAATTTACTAATGGTTTTCCTGTTTCTAATGTGTGTTTTATTCTTTCCTGCGTTTTAGGCATCTGGATAAGTCGCATGAATGCTTCAAGCTCTAAATTATATAGATCATCTTCGGTTAGATCAGAATTAATATTTGTATCGCCACCACTTAAAACAAAAGCAATTTGTTTTCCAACTTCTAAACTATGATCCATTATTTTCTTTTCAGTGTAAAGTTTTTCTAACTTTTCAAACATTTTATCTTTTACAGAACTTCCTCCAAGTCTGAATGTAGGTTCGCTAGGTTTAATATAATTGCTTTCAATATCATTAAGTAATTCAATAGCTGTTGTAAGTTGTCTATCCCTATTAATTACAACCTTATCTTTACTAAGAAAAAATTGATTAGGTTTAGCTTCATTTGGTGAACTTGAAGTAATGGCATAACCAATAAGATCAAAGACTTTCATAGAAGCATATTCTGAATTTTCTTTTCCTTCGGGTGTTTGTAGCCAACGCCACAACATTTCTTTACATCCTCCACCCGCAGGTATTAGACCTACTAGAGATTCAACAAGACCCAAAACAACATTTGTATGTGAGACAGAGTAATCACAGTGAAGCACTACTTCAAATCCTCCTCCAATCGCTAAACCAGAAGGCGCTGCAATGAAAGGTTTATCTGCATATTTGATTGCTTTACAGGTTTGTTGAAAATCTACGATAAATTTTTCAATTTTTGACCACTCATTATTTTTAGCAAAATCCATTACATAATTTAAATTTACGCCTGCCGAGAATTGCATTGCTTCATTTATTATAATTGTGCTTTTATTATTTTGTGCAGCTTCTTTTAAAGCAAGCATAGAGTCTGTGCTAAGGGCATTAGCTTTAGTGGTAAATTCTACAATTTGGAAAGATGAAGAATCTTGTACGTTTGCAGAAGCGTTATGAAATGTTTTTTCTAATTTAAGAGATCTAAGATTATCAATATTGGGATCAAGATAGCCTGGTCTTTTTTCAAATTTAAAATTATTTTGAATTGTTTCAAAATAATTGATGTCAGTATTTTTCTTAATAAAGGAATTTGTCTCTATATTTGATAACATCTCGAATGGACCAATAGTCCAATTAAAGCCTAATCTTAGAGCATCATCAATATCTATATATTTAGATGAAACATCAGGAATTAGAAAAGCAGCATACCTAATTACTTTTGTTAGTATCGATTTTGCATACTTGCCATATTTATCATCTCTTTCAATTAATTTTTTTATATCTATTTTATCACCCAATCCTAAATTTATTTTTTTACTAGGAGAATATTCTCCGGTTTCTAGGTCAACTGCTTCAAGAATTTTTTTACCATCTGACTTATTCATTCTGTAAAAACCACCCTTGCCTTTTCTTCCAGTATAACCTGTATCAATTAGTTTTTTTACTAACGGAATTTCTTGAGCAACTTCGTGAAAGGGATCTTCAATTGGTAATTCTTTAATGAAACTTTTTAAGACATCTGCCATCAAATCGATACCGATCAAATCATACAAACCAAAAATACCTGTTTTAGGAATACCCATTGGTCTTCCAAATACTGCATCTGCTTCTTCAATTGATATATTCATTTTAAATGCTTCAGTCATAGCAACTTGCATTGCATAAACACCAATCCTATTTCCAATAAATCCTGGAGTATCATTACAAATGATCACACCCTTTCCAAGTTGTTCATCACAAAAAGATTTTAAGAAATTAATTTTTTCAGTATCATTAATTGGCTCAGTAACAATTTCTAAAAGAGCCATGTAACGAACTGGATTAAAAAAATGTGTGATGCAAAAATTTTTCTTCATATCCTCAGACATATTTTCAGATAAAACTTTCAAAGGAATAGTTGAGGTATTAGATGAAATTATAGAAGAAGGTTTACGTGCATCCTGTATCTTAGAATATATAGAATGTTTAATATCAATTCTTTCTACTACAGCTTCAACAACCCAATCAGCTTCTGAAACAGCAGAAAAATCGTCTTCTATATTTCCAATTTCAATATTTTCTGCTTTAGTTTTTTCTACAAGTAGTGGAGGTCTTGATTTTATAATTCTTTCTTTAGCTTTTTCTGTTATTTGATTTCTTGATCCTTCATTTGAAGCTAGATCAAGGAGAGTTACAGAAATTCCTGCATTAGCAACCTGGGCTGCGATTCCACTTCCCATAGTCCCAGATCCTATAACTACTACTTTTTTAATATTCATATGAGTTCTATAAAGCTGAGCTTATATAAGAAAAATTTGATGTATGAAAATAATTTAAGCATAAGGGTGGAAATTAATATAAATATCTCTTATAGGCCCGGAAAATGAAAAAAAACCCTTCAAGAAATGTCCATTTTTCAAAAGGACCAAGCCAAATTTTAGATGATATTAATTCATCCATAGATATTGATCAGCGTCTTTATAAAGAAGATATAGCAGGCTCAATTGCGCATGCTAAAATGCTTGGTAAGCAAAAAATAATAAACAAAAAAGAACAAAGTGTAATAGTCACTGGGCTTAAAGCAATTGAAAAAGATATTGAAAAAAACAAAGTAGAATTTTCAAAAAAACTTGAAGATATTCATATGAACATTGAAAGTTTATTATTTAAAAAAATTGGAAAAGTTGCAGGGAAACTTCATACGGCAAGGTCTAGAAATGATCAAGTAGTAACTGATTTAAAATTATGGATTAAAAAAGAGTCAAAAATCTTAGATAGTGAACTAAAGAAATTTCAGAAAACTTTGATTGATATTGCAAATAAAAATACTGAAACAATTATGCCTGGTTATACACATTTACAGATTGCTCAACCAATATCATTAGCTCATCATGTTTTAGCTTATGTTGAAATGATTGGTAGAGACAGAACAAGACTTAAAGATTGTTTATATCGTTTAAATGAAAGTCCATTAGGTGCAGCTGCACTTGCAGGAACTTCATTTCCTATTGATAGAAAATATACATCTAAAGAATTAGGATTTAGAGAGCCAACAAAAAACGCCATGGATACAGTCTCAGATAGAGACTTTGTAATAGAATTTTTATTTGTTTTATCTTTGATCGCTGTTCATTTATCAAAAATAGCTGAGGAAATTGTACTTTGGTCAAACCAACAATTTAATTTTATAAATTTACCAGACGAACTATCAACAGGCAGTTCAATTATGCCACAGAAAAAAAACCCTGATGGCGCAGAACTTGTCAGAGGAAAAACAAGTATTATCATTAGCAATTTAAATTCAATGCTTAATATTGTTAAAGGATTGCCACTTTCATATAGTAAAGACTTACAAGATGATAAACAATTAACTTTTAACTCATACGACAATGTTTTCTTGTGCGTAAAAGTTATTAATGAAATTTTATCAAAATCAACATTTAATAAAACTAAAATGAAAGGGTTGATAGACAATTCAAATGCCACTGCTACAGATTTAGCTAATTGGTTAGTCCAAAATCTTAGTTATTCTTTTAGAGATGCTTATAATGTTACAGGAAAGGTTGTTTATTATTGTTCAAGAAAAAAAATAAATATAGATTCATTATCTCTTGATGAATTAAGAAAGTTTGACAAAAATATAACAGCAGGTGCAAAAAAAGTGCTATCAGCTATTAATAGTGTAAACTCAAAAACTAGTTTTGGTGGAACAGCTCCCAAAATTACTAAAAAAATGATACAATTTGCTATAAAAAAATACCTATAATGATCAGACTAATATTATTATCATTTTTGTTGTTTACTTTTAGTTGTGGGAAAGTTGGCCCATTAAGCTTACCAGAGGATCAAGTAGACAAATCAGTAATTACATACCCATGTGATGAAGCATGTTTAGAGAAATTAGAAGAAGAAAAAAAACGTCAACAATCTGTTGTTATAAATACTGATTAAATGCTTAATTACAAAAATAATGACCCATATATTGAGGGTACTTCATTACATGACTTAGTGAAAGTTTGTGAGACCCCTTTTTATGTATATTCACAAGAAAAAATTATTAATCAAGTAAATAAAACTAAAGAAATATTGGGCAACAATATTTTTTATTCAATTAAGTCCAATTCAAATCAAGCTATTTTGAAATTAATGAACTCATTAGATCTTGGAGCAGATGTAGTTTCAGTTGGTGAGCTTAAAAGAGCTTTAGAGTCTGGCTTTAATCCAAATAAAATTATTTTTGAAGGTGTAGGAAAATCTGAACAAGACTTACTCTATGCTATGCATAAAAATATACGTTTAATTAATACTGAATCTTTAGAAGAGATTAAATTGCTTGATAGTTTAGCAACAGAAAAAAATAGGGTTGTTGATATTGGTGTCAGGCTTAATCCAGATATTGATGGAGAAACTTTGAGTAAGATTTCTACAGGCAAAAAAACGGATAAGTTTGGAATCGAAATTGATAAAATAGACAAAATTGTTGAGTTAGTTAAAACTTGTAAAAGTCTAAATTTAGTTGGTATTAGTTGTCATATTGGAAGTCAAATTAGTAAAATTGAAGCTTTTAAAAATACTTTTAATCAAATGAAAATGGCTGCCAATAAGTTTATTGAATCAGGTATTAATATAAAACATGTTGATTTGGGTGGAGGATTCCATGTTAAATATAAGGATTCTGATCCAGATTTTAATATTGGGATGGTAAAAGAGGAACTAGATAATTGTTTTACAAAAACAAACTATGAATTATCTTTTGAACCTGGTCGGTATTTAATTGCTGAGGCAGGAATTACCGTTACTTCGATTATTACAATTAAAAATAATGGAGGTATAGATTATTTAATTGTTGATGCTGGTATGAATACATTAGTACGTCCAGCTATGTACGGCGCACATCATGAAATATCAGCGATAAATGTAAACTCAGATGAGTTTATGGATTATGCTATTGCTGGTCCAATTTGTGAAAGTTCAGATATTTTTTTAAAAAATATAAAATTGGCTAAACAAAAAATTGGCAATCTACTGATTATAGAAAATACAGG
>CACLBK010000006.1 GCA_902605135.1 uncultured Alphaproteobacteria bacterium | reverse complement strand
TCCATTAATCAATAATATTAATTATTTAATAAAAGTAAATGAATACCACGCCATTAGAATTAGAAAATATATATGATCTAGCATATAAAGCATTATCAACTAATGGATGTGACCATTTCAACGCTGATTCTGTAGCAACAACAGTTTCACATGCTGAAAGAGATGGAAGTGTTTCTCATGGATTATTTCGAATTCCTGGTTATGTAGCTTCTCTTAAAAGTAAAAAAGTTAATGGAATCTCAAGACCTACAAATACTTATCTTACACAAAATGCGATTCGTGTTGAAGGTGATTATGGGTTTGCTCCTGTAGGTATAAAAGTTGGTTTGCCTGAATTGATAAAAATGACAAATAAACATGGAGTTGGTGTTTTAACTATATCTAATACTCATCACTTTGCAGCCTTATGGCACGAAACTGAAGCATTGGCTGAAAACAACTTAGTTGGGATTGCTTGTACAGCTTATAAACCAAGCGTAGCTCCGGCTGGTGCAAAAAAACCACTATTTGGAACAAATCCAATATCATTTGCTTGGCCTAGAAAAAATAATACCCCAGTAGTCTATGATATGGCAACTTCAACAATGGCGATGGGGGAAGTTCAGGTTGCAGCACGTGATGGCCATAAAGTTCCATTTGGAACAGGCTTAAATAAAGATGGAGAAAAAACTGATAATCCATCTGAAATTGCAAATGGAGGAGTCCTTTTAACATTTGGTGACTACAAAGGTTCTGCAATAGCAATGATGATTGAGTTATTAGCTGCAGGTCTAGTAGGAGATTTATTTAGTTTTGAAGCTAAAGAAGAAGACAATAATGATGGAGGTCCTGCAAGGGGTGGTGAATTTATTATGGCCTTATCTCCAGAGCTCATTGCAGGAAAAAATTGGAATGAACATGCCGAGAAATTTTTTGAACAAATGACATCCTTAGAGGGTGTGCGTTTACCAGGACAACGAAGACATACTAATAGGAAAGATAAAGGCCCAAGACAAATTAATTCAGCGCTAATAGAAAAAATAAAGAGTTTAATTTAATCCAGTTATGGATAATATTAAATTAGATTTTCAAAAGCACATTGATTCAGGAAAATGTAATGGTGCTGAGTGGATAATAAATTATAAAAACAATATTTATCATGAAGTAATTGGTTACAGAGATTTAAATTTACAAGATAAGCTAAGTAAAAATTCGTATTATAGAATTTGGTCTATGACAAAACCAATTATTGGGTTTGCAGTGATGCAATTAATTGAAAAAAATTTCTTATCTCTTGACGATACTATAGATAAATACTTATCAGATTTTAAAAATTTAAATAAACTAAATTCTATTGATAGTAAGTTAAATGATATAAGTTCTGTAGAAAAGATACCTACAATTAGACAGCTTTTACAACATACAGCAGGCTTTACGTATAACAGTTGCGATAATTTTTTAGCTCAAGAATATGAAGATAGACATTTATTTCATTCATCATCTTCAAGCTTGGAGGAAGAGATTAGTAAAATTTCTGAATTACCTCTGTTATATGAACCTGGTTTAAAATGGCATTATTCTATATCTATAGATGTTTTAGCTAGAATTATTGAAGTTGTAACAAAAGATAGGATTCAAGATATTATCACAGAAAATATCTTCGTACCCTTAGAAATGAAGAATACAAGTTTCTATATTGATGAAAATAATAATAAAAAATTGGTAGAAACATTTGAATATAATAGTGATAAATTAAAACTAACTAATTTAAATTATGATAAAAGAAAATTAATATTATATGGGTATCCCACAAATAATAAAAATTATTCCAGAGGAGGTCACGGTTTGTACTCTACAGCTGAAGATTATGAAAAATTTGCAACAATGCTTATCAATGGTAAAAATAAAAATGGAAAAGAGCTTATAAATTCTCAAAGTTTAGAATTAATGCGAAATAATTCTTTAAATAAAGATTTATTTCCAATTGAAATTACATCAATTAATACAAACAAAGATGAAGATTATGAAAATGATCTAGATGGATATGGATGGGGGTTAGGATTTAGAGTTTTAATGAATAATACCTCTCAAAATAAGTTTGGTCCAATTGGAGAATTTGGATGGTCAGGATATGCCGCTACATACTTTCTAGCAGATTCAAAAAATAATTTATCAGCCGTTTTAATGATGCAAATTTTAGATGCTGATAAGAATATTAAAAAAGATTTTTACAATAATATTTTTAAAAATCTTAAATGAGCTTTAAATCAAATCCTTATACCTATGGAATAATTTTAACCCTTTTAACTTATTTATCTTTTGGTATTCTAGATACAATTCAAAAAACAGCAGTTCAATATCATTCTGTTTTTGTATTGTTGTTCGTTAAGTTTACTTTTTGTTTTATTTTTTCTTTTTTTATTGCCAAAAAAAATAAAGTTAAAAAATTTTATCTTTCAAACAATTACAAGATACAAATTACTAGATGTATTTTATCTGTATGTGAATCTTGTTTTTTTGTATTATCTTTTAGGTATTTAGCTCTAGCAGATGCACATACTATAGGATCTTTAGCTCCTGTTCTAGTTTTGGTTTTTTCTTATTTTATATTAAAAGAAAAAATAAATGCGGCCACTTGGTTAGCAATTTGTGTAAGTTTTTGTGGAGTTATTCTAATCATGCGACCTGGTCTAACTATATTTAATCCATATCTAATTATCCCATTATGTGCTGCTTTTTTCTATTCACTTTTTCAAATAGCAACCAGATTAAATGCTAAGTACGATGATAATGAAACTATGTTATTCTACAATGGTCTTATAGGCGCTATTATTACATTTGTACTATCACTTTTTTTCTGGCAACCCCTACATTCATTTTCTTTTATTTTTTTTATTTTTTTAGGTATCTTTTTTTGCACTGGTTTATTTTTACAAATTAAGGCGTTGAGTGTTACACCTGCAAGTATTTTGGCACCCTATAATTATACTATAATTATTTGGGGTATAATTTTTGGTTTATTAGTTTATGGAGAAGTCCCAGATATATTTACGATTATAGGAGCAATCATCATTGTTTCATCGGGAATATTTATATTTAGATATTCTTATAAGTAGATTTAATTTCTTTGTATCAATTAAAATATTAATGTTATAAATTTAACTTATGTTTATTGGAATTGATCTTGGAACTTCATCAATTAAAATGATTTTAATTGATCAAAATCAAAGCATCCTTGCATCCGCTAATTCAAGTCTTAGTGTTCAATCCCCTAAAGATGGTTTTAGTGAACAAAATCCTCAAGAATGGATTGATTCAACAATGGAATGCTTGGAGGCTTTAAAGTCAAAAAAACCAAAAGAATTTTCACAAACTATTTCAATAGGAATATCCGGTCATATGCATGGAGCTACGTTAATAGATAAGGATGGAAAAGTTATTAGACCATGTATTCTTTGGAATGATACAAGATCATATAAAGAATGTGAAGAATTTGAAAAACAAAATTTTGATGTACGATCAATTTCAGGAAATATTA
Source organism: uncultured Alphaproteobacteria bacterium (assembly GCA_902605135.1). Classification (GTDB taxonomy): domain Bacteria; phylum Pseudomonadota; class Alphaproteobacteria; order HIMB59; genus CACPNW01. The sequence goes on along the minus strand of CACLBK010000006.1, from coordinate 44,457 downwards.
CTATGCCTGGTTTTACCGCACCAAAAATCAATTGGATAAAAAACAATGAAATAGATAATTTTAAAAAAATTTTTAAAGTTTTACTACCTAAAGATTACTTAAGATTTGTTCTAACTGGTGAATTTTTTTCTGAAATGTCAGATGCCTCAGGAACATTATGGTTGGATGTAAAAAAAAGAAAATGGTCTGACGAATTGTTATCATGTTCGTTTCTACAAGAGAAGCAAATGCCAAGTCTTGTAGAAGGAAATGAGGAAACAGGAATTCTAAAAAATGAATTAAAAGATAAATTTAATTTTAATAATAATGTCAAAGTCGTTGGTGGTGCCGGAGATAATGCGGCTGCTGCTACAGGGATGGGCATAACAAATGAAAATCAATCATTTATATCTCTTGGAACATCTGGAGTCTTTTTCACTCCAACAGACAATTTTTTGAGTAATACTGGAGATGCTGTACATTCATTTTGTCATTGTTTACCAAATAAATGGCACTTAATGTCCGTAATGTTGAGTGCTAGTAATTGTCTAGATTGGATATGTTCAATAACTAATTCATCTATTACAGAAACCTTAACTAATGTAGAAAAATATTTTTCTAATACAAACAATCTTATAAATTCTCCTTTTTTTTTACCATATTTATCTGGAGAAAGAACACCTCACAATGATCCATATATTCGCGGTTCTTTTCACTCTATGAAAACAACTACAAGTTCAACAAATTTACAATATGCTGTTATAGAAGGTGTAAGTTTTGGAATTCTTGACGGTGTAAACTCTATACTTAAAGTAAATAAAAACTTTGAAAAAATCTTTATGGTTGGAGGAGGTTCAAAAAGTAAATTTTGGATTGAATTAATAGCCTCACTTCTAAATAGAAATCTCAGTGTTTGTAATCAAAGTGAATTTGGAGCTGCTCTTGGAGTTGCTAGATTAGCAATGCATGTCGATAAAAATATTAATAGTGATGTTAGTATAATAAAAGAAATAAAAATTAGTAAAACTTTTAATCCTATAGACAATAAAATTGATCTACTTTTAAAACGATATTCTATTTGGAAAGATTTATACTCTTCAAATAAGGATATAGCACCTAGCCTTTTAACATAATATTAGTCGCGTTATCTGCTATTGCCATTGCAGGTGCGTTTGTGTTTGCTGATACAATATTTGGCATCATTGAAACATCAAAAACTCTTAAATTTTCAATTCCTTTGACTTGAAGTTTTGAATTTAAAACTGCTAAACGATCATTATCATTACCCATTTTACAAGTTCCAACGGGATGCCAATTTGTTTTAATCATTTTTTTACAGTAATTAATTAAAGAATCATCATCAATAATTTTTTCACCTGGCAGTATTTCATCTAAAATAATATCTGATAAGGGTTTAGTTTTAATAATTTTTCTAGCCAATTTTACACTTTCTAATAAAGTTTTAATATCATCTTGATTACTCAAAAAATTAGGATTGATATTTGGAAGATCCAATGGGTTCGAAGAATTTAAAGTAACATCACCTCTTGATTTTGGATTCATAATGCAAGATGTTAATGTCACACCATGATCTGGTTTAATACCTTTAGTGTCTCTATCGGTGTACATTATTTGAACACAATACAATTTAATCTTTGGATCAGTGCTGTCTTGCAGATCCTCTGGATTAAGAAATGAACAACAATCTACGCCATTTGATGTTACTGGTCCTGATTTAAATAATAAATATTGGATACCATTTCTAATCATCCTCCAGCCTTTATCTTGCTTAAAATAACCGTATCCTGGTTTTGCCCTTGTCACAAAAGGAACCTCGTGATGATCTTGTAAGTTTTTACCAACTCCGGGTAAATTTTCTTTTACATTAATGTCAAATTTTCTTAATTGAGTCTCCTCACCAATACCAGAATGCATCAATATTTTTGGTGTAATTAAAGCTCCAGCAGTAAGTATTATTTCTTTTCCAAAAAATTTTTCATTGATCCCATTAGATATTGTTTCTACACCAGTTGCCTTTTTATTTTCTATAATTACTTTTGTTACTGTTGTATTAAGTTTTATTTTAAGTTTCTTATTTTTTATAATTGGTTTTATAATTGATGAAATAGTGTCACATCTTTTTCCATCACCTATAGTGTACTGCATTAAACCTACACCATATTGTTTACCATTATTAAAATCTCTATTGTATGGTAAACCTAAATTTTGCATTGACTTAATATATAAATTTGATCCTTCAGCTACGTATCCCGGATCTGATACTTTTATCGGCCCTCCATTCCCATGAAACTCTCCACCTAGTCTTTGATTATTTTCTAGTTGTTTGTAATTTTGAAGTAAAGAATCCCATCCCCATCTTTCATCTCCTGTTTCTCTAACCCAATTTTCATAATCAGACGGTTTGCCTCTCATATAAACCATTCCATTTACACTTGATCCTCCTCCAAATACTTTAGCTTGAGCTATATCATGTTGTCTATTACCTAGCTGCGGTTGTGGAGAAGATTTATAAAATTTTAAATAAGGACTACCTTCAAGCATTGGTATCCATCCAGCAGGCATACTTAAAAAAGGATTGCTATTTTTTTTACCTTCTTCAATAATTAACACTGTGTGACCGTTTTTAATTAATTTTTCAGCAGTTACTGTTCCTGAAGTTCCCCCACCAACAATAATAAAATCAAATATTTTCATTAAGAGTAAATAGTTTGTAAAAATTTAATTTTATTAATCAACAAGTTAGAAAATTTAATATATTTTTTAGGTGTATCACCCCATAATTCTTTACAAAATGCAAAATCCTCTACTTTGTCATCAGATAAATAATTTTTAATCCAATCCCAACTTGGTTCATAATAATTAAATATAAGATCTTTTGATAATATTTTACACATAAAAACGTACCAACTTGCTATTGCGTCTATTGAATTTTCTGGAATTATATTTTTTTGAAAACACTTGTTTATTGTTGGCAAAATAAATATAGGAAATTTTCCTACTCCATCCATAGCAATTCTTTCAAGTTTATCACCTATATTTTTATTTTTAAATCTATCAAAAATAATCATCATATATTCTTCAAGATCAAAAGGAGCTTCATTTCCTAATGCTGGTATGATTTCCTTCGTTTCTAGTTCAAAAAAATATTGTTGCAATTCTCTATCTAAAATAGCAGCATCATATGTAACATATTTTTTTAAGGCTCCGAAATAGCTTAGAGCTACATGGGCACCATTTAAAATTCTTATTTTAGCTTCTTCATAAGGAAAAACATTCTGAACAAATTGCACACCAACCTTTTCAAGTTCTGGCCTTTTCCCAATAAAATTATCTTCAATTACCCATTGAATAAAAGTCTCCGCCATCACGCTACAATTTTCATTTATATCGAAATTATCTGCTATTTCTTTTTTAAGATCACTTGGAGGTCTAGGTGTAATTCTATCAACAACACATGAAGGAAAACTTACTTTTTTATTTACCCATTCTAAAAGTTCTAATTCCTTTGAATTTTCTAAATAATCTTTTAGAGCATTCTTAAGCATAACTCCATTTTCTCTAATGTTATCACAACACAGAAGAGTTATTTCTTTATCAATCGACTTCATTCTTTTTTTTAATGCATTTAAAAGATATGAAAAGATGATTGTGCTTTCTTTTTTTTCAATATTATTTTTTACAATTTCTAAACTAAGGTTTAGTTTATTATTTTCACTAATATAATAACCACTTTCTGTAACTGTAATAGTTACTACTTCAATATCAGGATTACTTAAGATATTTTCAGCATCTTCTTTATCTTTACTCCAATCAATTAAGTTTAGTATTGAGTTTATTTCATGATATTCTTTATCACCCGAAGTAGAGATAGTTTTTAATACATATTTGCCGTTTCTATCCTGTAAAAAATCAAAATTTTCTCGCTCTTCCTTTCTTAAATTTATAGCACAAATTCCCCAGTTAAGATCATCTGTTTGGTTAAGATAATTGTTTATATAGAAAGCTTGATGAGCTCTGTGAAAATTACCGGTGCCTAAATGAACAAATCCAATTTTACAGTCTTCTCTATTAAAAGAAGGTATTTTTAGATCATTTTTCTTCATCTATCTTAATTTGAAGTTTTACATCTGTAGGTCTGTGTTCTGCAGCTCTTTCAAAAGCGGCAACACTTTCTTCAAATTTAAAAGTATGAGTAATCATTGGTTTTACATTAATTTTTCCACTTCCTAATAATCTTATTGATGGTTCATATTGATGTGAATATCTATGAACAGTTTGATATTCTAGACCTTTAGCAAATAGAATTGCCCAATTCATTGGAACCGGCTCTGCATTATTACCAATGAGGACTACATGTGCACCTGGGGAACAACAAGAAAAGATTGCTTCATAAGCCTTTACTGCTCCACTACATTCAAAAAAGCGATCAACTCCCCAACCACCTGTATCATCCATAACCCTCTCAGCTAAATTCTCTTTTGATAAATCTATTGGAATTAAATCTGGATAATGATCACACATTTTTAATTTTTCAGCTAAGATATCTGCAATGTAAACTTTTGAACATCCTCCAGCTAAAGCTGCTAATCCTGTTACTAAACCAATTGGACCACAACCCATTACTAATCCAATTTGACCTGGTTTAATTTTTGCTTTTGTTACACCCTGCATGCCAACGGCTAATGGCTCAACCATTGCACCTTCAGCATAAGATAAATGATCAGGTATTTTAAAAACCATATCACCTGGAAAAACTACTTCTGGTGCAAGACATCCATGAATAGGGGGAGTAGCCCAAAATTTTACTTTTTGATCATAGTTGTACATTCCAAGTTTGTATTCTTTTGATTTTTTACTTACAACTTGAGGTTCTATACAAACTCTATCACCTTCTTTTAATATTTTTTCATTTTCTCCAACAGCAATGACTGTACCTGAACCTTCATGACCTAACACCATAGGAGCGTCTACATGCCATTGACCAATTTTTCCATGCTCATAATAATGAATATCTGATCCACAAATACCAACAGTGTGCATTTTAATTTTTACATCATCTGGACCAACTTCTGTTGGAAGATCAATGTCACGCAAGTTTAATTCTAATTGTTTTTCCAATACTAGTGCTTTCATTTTTATCCTTTCCAAATAACAAATATTATCCAAGCTATCCCAATACCAATAGCAAAATTAATAGAAATAAAATTTTCTATAAAACGCATCCAAAATAATTGTAATGCCACAAAACTAATAACTCCAATAAAAAGTCTATCAAACCAATTAGTGTTTATTGGAATAAAACCTCTCTTTTTCATATTATCCTTTTACAGCTCCAAATGTTAGCCCAGCAACAATATATCTTTGTACTAAAAATAAAAATATTAATGCAGGTATCATAGAAACTAATGCTACAGCAGCCATTGTGCCCCAATTAGTTCCTGTTGTAGTAACAAATTCTGACAAACCTGTCGGTATAGTTCTCGCGTACACACTTGTTAAGGTTGACGCTAATAAATACTCATTCCAAGCAAAAAGAAAACTTAATAAAGATGTAACTGCTATACCAGGAGCTGCTAGTGGAATTATTAATTTCCAAAAAATAGTAAATAAATTTGCTCCATCTACTACCATTGCTTCATCTAATTCTTTTGGTATACCATCAATGATACCTTTTAAAAGCCATATGGCAAAAGGTAGGTTGAAAACACAATACAATAAGATCAATCCAATTTTAGTGTCAAATAAAGTAAAGTCACCAAACTTAAAGACTGTTGAAAATAATAAAAATAAAGGTAGCATAAATGCAGCTGGTGGAGCCATTCTATTCGTCATGGTCCAAAAAAATATACTTTCAGAACCAGGTAATTTATATCTAGATAAAGCATATGTAGCCATCAATGCTAAAATAGTTACTAGCACTGCATTTGATGTAGCAACAATTATGGAATTGAAAAGATAATCTGCATAAATTCCATCTATGAAAGGTTTAGTGAAATTTTTCCAATGAATTTTTTCAAAAAATGTTGGATAAAGATTTGGTTTACCAAATAACTCTACTGGAGTTCTTGTAGATACCAATATCATCCAATAAATAGGAAAGAGAGTAATGATAGTTAGAATAGTCCATATAATTGTTGAGCCAATTTTACCCAGTAACTTTTTAATCTTCATTTTTACCTCTTGATACCATGACACTATATAACAACCAACAAATAACAATTGTAATGTATAAGTATAAAATAGACATTGCTGAGCCAAGTCCATAGTATCTCTTTTCAAAGACTTCTTTCCAAATATGAATTCCAGTAAACCTTGTTGCATAACCAGGTCCACCACCTGTCAACATCCATACCTCATCTACTATTTTTAATGAGTCCATTAAGCGAATAAATATAACGACTATCAAAACTGGGACCATCATCGGTATAGTAATGTATGTAAATATTTGAAAATTATTTGCACCATCTATTTTTGCCGACTCATAAGGTTCTTGTGGTAACGCACTTAAACCAGCTAGGAGTGTTAATGTAACAAATGGTGTCCAATGCCAGATATCCATAATAACAATCATCCAAAAAGCTTGATCTGCATTTAATCCGTAATTTAAAGTATATCCAAAATAATCTTTTAAAAGGTGCGGTAACGGCCCTAAGCCTTGAACAGTAAATAGTTTAAAAATTGATCCAACTACAATTGGTGCAATAACTAATGGTAATGTGTGAACACCTCTAAAAAATGATTTAAGTGGGAAAGAGCTTAGCAATGACAGAGCTAAAATAAAACCAAGGCTAAGTTCAAAAAATAAAGTTACCACTGAAAATTTTATTGAACGCCATATGGATGCTAAAAAGACATCATCAAAAATAAGTCTTCTGTAATTAAATCCAAAACCCTCGAACTGCATTGATGGGTCTACTGCGAGAGGATTCCATTTGAAAAATCCTACATAGAGAACATAAAAAAAAGGAACTAAACCAACTATTATTAATATTAAAATTGTTGGTGATAAAAGAAGCCATGCATTTCTATTATTGGAAAACATAAAAAAAAGGAGGCATAACATGTATGCCTCCTAATTAAAATTTAATTAACCTTGATAACCAAGGTCAGCCATCACTTGATCAAGTGCTTGACAAGCACCATCTAGAGCTTCTTCAGGAGTCATTTCTCCAGCTAAAGCACTATAGATGAATGGATCAATTGCACCTCTACCCGCTCCGTGGAATGGGAATGGAGGAGCACCAGCATATAAAAAGCCAGTATCTCTCATTAATGAGAAGTATCCATCTGCTTGTTCGTCAACAGCCATTACTTTTGCATCCGCATATGTATCTTTGTGCGTAATACGTCCGCCAGCTATTGCCCAATCAGCTTGGTGATCATTTAATGCAACATATTGTAACCAAAGCATTGTAGCTTCTTTATTTTTTGATGAGTGAGGAATACCATAAGCACCTCCATCAAAATATCCAATATATCCATTACCTGATGCAGCTTGAGTCATAACACCTGGTGCAGTTGGAGGAAGCATAACACCTACTTTTCCTACAACAGCTGATTTTTCAGCATCAGTTGCAATCCATGCAGCATTTTCTCCGTATACCCATCCTTGTGCAGCTCTACCAGCAGCAAAAGATGATCCAACTTCACTCCAAGTACTTTGAAGTGCTTCAGGTGGAGCAAAAGGTAATAGTTGTGTCCAGAAGTTTAGAGCAGCTTTTGCTCTTCCACCATTTAACTGTCCACCATTTTCAACACATGATTGATAGTTATCCATATTTACACCCCAGTTATATAAACCGAAAGATGGTGCAATAGATTCTAAGAATTCATATGTAGATGCTGGGTGACCAGTATGTCCTTGAACAGTTGTTCCCCAACACTCCATTCCTTGCTCAGCACAAAAGTGAGTAAAGAATTCAGCATTGTCTCTCCATTGATCAAATGAAGTTGCAGGAGCTAGACCGTATCCATATTGAGATCTAAATTGTGCTTTTGCATCTGCTCTTCCAAATAGATCTTTTCTGTAAAGATATACTTTAATGAACGCTTCCATTGGAATACCAAATACATCACCTGATCCATCTTTGAAGTAATCGATGAAGGTTGTAAAGTCATCAAGACTTACACCAGGTGCTTGAAGATCTGGATTGTTTGCAAGACCTTCAGTAATATTTACTAAGAAGTCTCTGTTAAGATAATCATAAACAATATCTTGTTCTATATATACAAAGTCATAGATACCAGAATTAGCTTCCATATCTTTAATTGCTTTGTCATACATCTGATCCCAAGAAGTATTTTCTAATTGTACTTTAATTCCAGTTAAAGCTTCAAATTCTTTTGCAATAACTTCTCCAGCAAACTGTCCTGGAGGTGTGTTTTCAGCAACACCTTGAAGTACTGTTCCCGCATAAGGAGCACCAGCTTTTTTCCACCAATCAGCATGACCATCAGCCATTGCTGAAAAGGAAAAAATAGATGCCACAACGGCTATTATTAATTTTTTCATTATTCCTCCTTATAAAAAATAAAAATTTAATTATGAAATAAATTTCACTAAGTAAAATTTATTTCACATTAACTTAGAAAGATAGGAAATCAACAAAAAATAATATTAATATTTACTATTAATAAGTTTATCTGCTGTATTAGAATCTGTTATCAGGCCTGAAAAATAAGCACTTTTTAATACTGATTTTAATTGTAATATTTTATTTTTACCTCCCGCTATTAGAATAGTTTTTGCTTTTTTAAAGAAAGAGTAGTCTGCAGATAGTATTTTAGTTGTTTCTTCATTAGAGATAATTTTTCCATCAATATTAAAAAAATTTCCTCCAACCTCACCTACAGCACCTGAACTTTTTAAATTTGCAATCGATTTTTGACTAAATATTTTAGATCTTACATTTAGTGAAGAGTCATCTAGGCCTCCGACACTTAAAATTTTAATTTTTGTTTTATTTCCTCTAATTAAAATTTCTTTCACATAATTAATATTTTCAATCATTTTTTTTTGTTCAACTGACTCAGTAATTAAAGGTATACCAGTTGCATAACATTGACCGTTGGTTTTATTTGCTATTTGAGATATTACTGATTGTGTTTGAACAGCATTGTTTCTAGTCAATGAACCATTTAAGCTTATGAAATCAATTTTTTTATTAATTTTTGGAAGCCACTTTGCGACTGCACTCATTGTTGAACCAGTTCCAATACCAAATTCATAAATATTATTATTTATTTGATTCATAATAAATCTTCCACCTGCAGCACCAAGCATATTTATAGGATTATCAGATTCTAAGTCATTAGGAATTACTTCACAAAATTTAATTTTATATTTTTCTTTTAAAATATTTTCATATTTTGATGTTCTTTCAAAATCTCCTTCAACATATGTTTTAACGAAACCATTTTTTTCTGCTAATGCTATAAGTCTATGAACTCTCATTTTACTCAAACCAATCTTTTCAGCAATTTGATTTTGATTTAGTTTTGCAACATAGTAAAGCCAGGCAGCTTTTTTACATAAAAATAATTCATCATCAATTTTTGGCTCTTTTGAATTCATGAGATAATAATATTATCATAGTTTATAAAAATAATTAAGATATTGAAAATTTTTTCAAAGAGCTTATGCTATCAAAAATTGGTAGTAATGATGATTTTAGAAAAATTTAGAGTTGATAACAAGGTTGCTATAGTAACTGGAGGAACTAGGGGGATAGGCCTTGCTATTGCTAGTGCTCTGGGAGAAGCAGGTGCTAAATTAGTTGTTACAAGTAGAACTGACAAGTTTGGTGGATTAGATAGTTTAAAAAATTCTGGCTATGATGTATCTTTCTTTGAAAGTGATATGCATGATAAATCTGTGCCTCAAAAAATTATAGATTTTACTTTGGAGAAACATGGAAGAGTAGATATTCTTGTTAATAATGCTGGAGTTGCTAAACACGGTGAAATGGAAGAATACACTGATGAATTATTAGACAATATTATGAATATAAATGTTGATTCAGTATTTCGCATGTGCAGATCAGCTATAACGCCTATGAAAAAACAAGGTGGTGGAGTTATTTTAAATATCGGATCTATATCAGGATTAGTTTCAAATATTCCTCAGCCTCAAGTTGCCTATAATGCATCAAAAGCAGCTGTTCATATGATGACAAAAAGTTTAGCTAGTGATTTTGCTAAAGATAACATACGAGTCAATGCACTTGCACCTGGTTATTTTAGAACAGAAATGACAAGTTTACCAAAAGAAAATGAACATTGGTATCCAACTTGGGATAAACAAACACCATTGAATAGAATGGGTGAGACAAATGAAATTGCTCCCGCAGCTCTTTTTTTATGTAGCCCTGCTTCAAGTTATGTAACAGGAGAAGTTTTAGTTATAGACGGTGGTTATACATCAAGATAAATTGATGGAGAAATCTTCAGATTATATTGTTGTAGGAGGTGGTGCATCAGGTTGTGCACTAACAAATAAATTACTAAACGCAGATCAATCAGTAACTTTAATTGAAGCAGGATACTCACATCATAATTTTTTATTAGATGCTCCAGCTGGTTTTTTTAAGTTAGTCAATGACTCTAAATATGCAACCTATCATAAAACAAATCCTCAAAAACATTTAGGCAATAGAGAAAATATAGTCCCTCAAGGTAATGTTTTAGGGGGAGGCACCTCTATTAATGCTCAAGTTTATATGAGAGGTAGAGAGGAAGACTACAATGAGTGGAATGATATTTTGCGTGTTAATAATGATAATGTAAAGTGGGATTGGGAAACTGTTTTATCTTATTTTAAAGAGATGGAAAACAATTCACGTTTGAAAAATAAATATCATAACAACACAGGTAAATTAAAAGTTTCTGATTCACCATATGTTGACCCATTATCATACGATTTCGTAGAATCTGTTGCTTCCCTTGGTGTTGATAAAACTACTGATTTCAACGGGGAACATCAAAGGGGAGTAGGCTTATATCAGTTTATGAATCGTAATGGCAAACGTTCCTCAGCTGCTTATGCTTTTCTGGAACCAGAATTGAAAAATCCACTTTTAAGTTTGTTTCTTAGAACTTCGGTTAAAGAAATCATAATTGAAAATGAAAAAGCGATTGGAGTAATTATTGAAAACGCTGAGGGAAAGGAAGAAAAAATATTTGCTAATAAAGAAATAATTTTAGCATCAGGTTCTTTTATTACACCTAAAATATTGATGTTATCAGGAATTGGGGATGAAGAAGAATTAAGTAAATTTTCTATCAAGTGTAAAAATAATTTATCTGGTGTTGGTAAAAATTTAATGGATCACCCTGAATGTCCACTCATTGCAAAAGCAAATGGCAAATATGGGTATTATAAACAAGGGGATGGTTGGCGAATGTTAAAAAATGGTTTGGAATTTATATTATTTGGATCAGGAAGAGTTAATTCAACAGGTGTTGAAGCAGGGGCATTTGTTAATCCCCTTAATCCTAATGACCTATCATATATTCAAGCCTTTTTTGTACCTGGTATATACATGAACTCAGATACAATTGGAGTAATTGATGATGATTATGGAATGTCTATTACAACTGTTATGACAAAACCAAAATCAAGAGGATATGTAAAACTAAAATCATCTAATTTTAAAGACCAACCAGAGATTGAATTAAATTTATTAAAGCACGAGGATGATTTAAAAATGATGATGGCTGGACAACGTTTTTTTCTTGAAGCACTAAAGCAAGGCCCATTATCAAAAAAAGTTGAGAGAATTATTATTCCTAATACTGATAACTTAACAGATGAAAATCTAGAAAAACACTGTAGAAGATTTGTCAGAACAAATTATCATCCATCAGGTACAGCTAAAATGGGAGCTGATAATGATAAAATGTCCGTATTAGACTCTAAATTACGAGTGAGAGGTATTAATAACCTTCGTGTATGTGACTTGTCAGCAATGCCCAATATAAACTCTGGAAATACATCAGCTCCTGCAATGATGTTAGGATTGCGTTGTGGTGATTTTTTAACTAATTCTAATACTATTAACTAATTTTCTTTTATAAGGAATAGGTTAGAATTGATTATTATTTTATCTTTTAAAATTGCAGTATTTTTCCAATTACCTGTGCCTATATTAAAATCATTACGAGAAAAAAATATCTCACTTTTTACTTGAACCAACTCGCTAGCTAATTTTATAATTTCAATATCAATAGGGATATTTTGACTTTTACCTTTTATTGTTAATTCACCTATTAAATTAATTTTATTATCTTCGTAATTAAATTTAAAACTATTGGTATCAATAAGACCTAATGGAAATTTTTTAGCATCAAAAAAAACCTCACTCAGTACTAAATCTTTATATCTTTTATAATTTAATTCTAAACTACCAATATTAACATTAATTAGCGCCTTATTATTATTTTCATTAGATAAATCCAACGAAACAAAACCATCAAATGTATTGAATTTACCACTAACATTTTTTGCAAACAAAACTGGAACTTCAAATTCAATACTAGAAATATTTTTATCTATAGTCCATAAATCATTTGCAACACTCTGTTTACAATACAGAAAAATAAAAAATAAACTAAATATTACTTTCAATATATTTCCTTGCTAGTCCATCAGCTTTTTCATTAAATTCAAAACCTGCGTGACCCTTAACCCATTTCCAAGTTATATTATGTTTATTTATTAGACTATCTAATTTCATCCATAATTCTTTATTTTTCACTATTTTTTTTGTTGATGTTTTCCATCCATTTTTTTTCCAATTTATAATCCATGTTTCAATACCATCCTTTACATATTTACTGTCTGTATAAATGGTCAAATCATTTTTTGTCTCAAAATACTCCAATGCTTTAATTGCTGCTGTAAGTTCCATTTTATTATTAGTTGTAAGTTGATCTCCGCCATTTAATAAAATCTCTTGCTTATCAACTAAAATTACAACTCCCCATCCACCTATACCAGGGTTACCAGAACATGCACCATCAGTATAAATATTAATCATTATTCAAAAATATTATTTTGTTGATGCCATTTTAAAATATTAAAATATTCAAATGGATCTTTTCTAACAACAATTGCATTAGGGGGATGAAAAATATGGTCGTGTAATCTTGTGCATAATATTCTAACAGCTGCAGCTCTTAATAAAATATTTAATGATACTTTTTCAAGACCACTTAATTTTCTTAGTTTCTGATATTCCTCTAAAATTGTCATGCAGTTCTGTTTATGAAAGCGTCTTCCATTTTCACTAAAGCACCAATCATTAATAACAATAGCTATATCGTACACATAAAAATAATAACACGCAAAATAGAAATCTATTACTCCTGAAATTTTTTCATTTTTAAAAAAAATATTATCTCTAAACAAATCAGCATGAATAACACCACAGGGAATATTGCTTGGCCAATAATTTTCTAAATAATCTATTTCGCTTTTTAACAAATATATTGTTTCATTATATTCTTCAGATTTCTTATTAAGACACTTTTTGTAAATATTTTTCCAATCTTTTAAGTCTAAACTGTTAGGTCTTTTTTCATCAAAATTTAAAGTAAGATTGTGTAAATTGGCAACCATCTTTCCAACTTCTTTACACATTTCAGAGTTAGGTTTTTCAATACTTTTACCTTCTAAAAAAGAAATAATAACAGCAGTTTTATTTTTTATTTTTTTTAATGTCTTTCCATTTTTATCTACGATAGCTTTAGGACATTTAAAATTATTTTTATTTAAAAAGTTTTTTAAATTTACAAAAAACGGTAATTCTTCTTCAGTTACTCTTTTTTCAAAAACTGTTAAAATATATGGTTTATTGTTACAAAAAATTTTAAAATTTGAGTTTTCTATCCCATCAACAATTTCTTCAAAGCTCTGTAAATTACCAATTGTGTAGTCAGATATAAAGTGTTCGATATCTTCTTTACATAATTTAGTAAAAACTGCCATTTTTTATACTTTTAGTTTTTCTGGAACTTTAAAAAATACATCTTCTTTTTGATAATGTCCTTCATTTACTTGAACTTCGAAATTTTTTCTCAAATTATCAAGAAGTTTTCTAACAAGTATTTCTGGTGAAGAAGCACTTGCTGTTATTCCTATATTTTCAGATTCTTGAAATATATTTAAATTTAAGGAATCAACATCTTCTACTAAAATAGCTTTTTTTGAACCATAATTTTTTGCTACTTCAACTAATCTTAAAGAATTTGATGAGTTACTTGCACCAATCACTAAAAAATAATCACATTGGTTAGCTATTTTTTTAACAGCCTCTTGCCTATTTGTCGTAGCATAACAAATATCATTTTTTTTCGGTTCTATAACATTACTAAAATGTAATTTTATCTCTTTTATAATATCTTTCGTATCATCTACTGAAAGAGTTGTTTGGGTTACATACGCAATCTTATCATTCTGTTCAAAGGGTAATTTTTTTACGTCTTCAATTTTTTCTACTAAATAAATTTCTTTATTAGTTTGACCCATAGTTCCAATAACTTCAGGATGATTTCTATGACCAATTAAAATGACGGGAAGATTTTTTTTATCAAAATTTTCAACTTCTTTATGGATTTTGCTAACAAGTGGACATGTTGCATCGTAATATATTAAATTTAAACTTAAAGCTTCTTCTGGAACTGCTTTAGGAACACCGTGTGCAGAAAAGATAACTGGCCTGCTTTTATCTTGAATTTCATTTAGTTCTTCAACAAAAATAGCTCCTTGAGACTTAAGATTTTCTACAACAAATTTATTATGCACTATTTCATGACGAACATATACAGGCGCACCATATTTTTTTAAAGCACCCTTTACCATTTCTATTGCCCTATCTACCCCCGCACAAAATCCTCGAGGTCCTGCAAGAAAGATATTAAGTTTTTTAGTCATCTAAATTTAATAATATTAATTTTGGTTTGTTAATAATACTATAGATTTTGAAAATCTTTTAATATTAATTTATTAATATTGTAGACAGATTTTATATTAACTAAATCTAGTTCTAGTTCTAGTTCTAGTTCTTTAGAACAGAGTTAAATTCGGTAATTGATTCTTCAATTAAATCAGATTTTTTATCCTTGGTTAGATTTTGAATTAGAATATTTCTAGTAGACTCTATTGCAACACTTGAAATGTAGTTTTTTATAGTGCTATTGGTATCTCGTACTAATTGTTCAATTTTATTTTCAGCCAATATTTTTCTTTTTTCAATTTGATCAGTTAATTTAGAAGCAGAAGTATCTTTAAATGCAGCAATTTTTTTTTCAGATACTAACTTTAGATTTTGTATTTCTTTCTCTACTTTAGCTTCTCTCTCTTTAAGTTCATCCAAAGCTTTTTGAGCTTCATTTTTTATATTCTCTACATCATCTAATTTATTTTTTATATTATTAATTTGAGCATCTAAACTAGACGTAAGAATTTTTCGTACTGGATTGAAAATAGCAGCTATAAATAAAATAAAAGAAACTGCTACCCAAAATTGAGGATCAGAAAACATTAGTTAAAACTACCTTTATGTGTTTCAATAACTTTATTAAGTTCATTTTCTGACAATTCTATATCTGTAATTTTTCCAACAGTCAGTTTTGTAATATTAGCTATTTCATTATTAATATTTTTCATTTGATCATCTTTACTTTTTAAAATTTCTTTTTCTGCATCAGAAACTTTTTTTTCTAGATCTTTATCAAGTAAAGAAAGCTGTGAAGAAACATCTTCTTGTAAAGTATTGATTGTTTCTTTAATTTTCTCATCTGTTTCAAGTTTAGCTTTATTAATTTGATCATTTATTTTTTTTTCAATTTCCATTGCCTCTTCTTGAAGTTCTTTTGCTGAAGATAAATTTTCATCTATCTTATTTTGTCTTTTCTCTAAAACTGTAGCTATTCTTGGAAGAGATACTCTCCATAAAAATACCAATAGAAAAGTAAAAAATACAGCTAACCAAAAGAGCTGTGAAACAAAAAACTCAGGATTTAATTGAGGCATTAATTAACTATTAAGCTTTATCCAAACAAAATAACTAAAGCTATAACTAGTGCGAAAAGTGCAATCGCTTCTACTAATGCGAAACCTAACATTGTCATTGTGAAAACCTCACTTCTTGCTGCTGGATTTCTTCCAACTGCTTGAATAAAAGATGAGAAAATATTCCCAATTCCAATACCTGATCCAATAACACCGATAACGGCTAGACCCGCTCCGATTACTTTTGCTGCTTCAATTTCCATAAGTCCTCCTATTTTAAATTAATGTAAATGATAAGCATCGTTAATATATAAACACGTCAGTATTGCAAACACATATGCTTGCAAAAAAGCAATTAAAATTTCTAATCCTGTTAAAGCTACAATGAAAGCTAAAGGAAAAACTCCCGTAAAAAATGGCATTGAAACTACAAAGCCCGCAAATACTTTTAGTAGTGTGTGACCCGCTAACATGTTTGCAAATAATCTTACTGATAAACTTATAGGTCTTGATAAGTAAGAAATTACTTCAATAGGAATTAGAAGTGGATGCATGTAAAATGGGACACCTGGTATATAAAAGAAAGTAAAAAATTTAATACCATGATTTACAAATCCAAGAATAGTTACACCAATAAATACAACAGCTGCTAAAGCGAATGTAACAATAATATGGCTCGTGAAAGTAAATTGGTATGGTATCATACCAACCATATTTCCAATTAAAACAAACATGAAAATAGAGAAGACAAATGGAAAATATCTCTTTCCATTATCTCCTACTGTATCTGAAAGTAATTGAGCAATAAAATTATACATTAACTCTGAGACAAGCTGCATTCTTGAAGGAATAATTGATCTTGTATTAACTGTTAAAGTCAAAAATAGGGTAATTGCTAGAACAGTAATAAGCATTGAAAGAGATGAATTTGTGAATGAAATATTATAACCAGCAAGCTCAATGTTAGATATTGGATCTATTTCGAATTGTTTAAGTGGACTATCTTTTGCAGCCATAATATTTACTGAATATTAAAATTACCTTTGCTTTTCAATGCGACGCATTACACGATAAACATTCAAAAATCCAGCCAATGCGCCAAATATGAAGAAAATAATTAGCCCTATTGGTTTAGTATTAAAGTAATTATCCACAATAAGCCCAATTCCAACTCCAACAACAAGTGCAGCGATAATTTCGGTACTAATTTTAAAGCCAAATCCAGCACCACTTTCTTTTTTTTTAATATTAGGTTCTTTATTTTGGTTATCTAAATTATCAATTTTTTTAGCTAATTCTTCTAAATTTTTATTTTTATAATTCATTTGTAATATCTCGCTCTTTTATCTCAATTGCTTTTTCAAGATCGACGGAAACTAATTGTGATACACCTTTCTCAGGCATAGTAACTCCAAATAATCTATTTACTCTAGCCATTGTCATTCTATGGTGAGTTATTACCAAGAATTTTGTAGAGGATGTTTTTGCTATTTCCTCAACTAATGAACAAAATCTATCAACATTGGTATCATCTAAAGGTGCATCAACCTCATCAAGAACACAAATTGGAGCAGGGTTTGATAAAAATACAGCAAATAATAAAGATAAAGCTGTAAGTGCTTGTTCACCTCCTGACAGAAGCGTCAAATTTTGTAATTTTTTTCCTGGAGGGCTCGCAAATATTTCCAAACCTGCTTGAAGAGGATCTGATTCATCAGTAAATTTTAGGTAAGCTTTTCCACCTCCAAATAATCTTATAAATAATTTTTGAAAATTTTCATTTACTATTCCATAAGCTGCTAGCAATCTTTGTCTACCTTCGGTATTTAATGAGTCAATAGCTTCTCTTAGTTTTGCTATCGCACTCAACAAGTCACTTTGATCATTTTTAATTGTATTTACTTTTTCTTCTAAATCTTTTGCTTCTTTTTCAGCTAGCAGATTTACACCTCCTAAACGTTCTTGTTCTGCAATAAGTCTTTCTAATTTTTTTTCTAAATCTTCAGAATCACCTAATATTTTGTTAGGATCAATTTCTCCAATATTATAAAGTTCATCTAACTCTACACTTAATCTTTCTCTTACTTGGGTAGACAGTAATTTAATTGCTTCATTAATTGTATTAATTTGACCTTCAGTCCTAATTCTTTCTTCTCTTAGTTCATTTAATCTAATTTCTTCTAGCTTTAATTTTTTATTAACCTCATTAGAATTTTGTTCAGTTTGACGAAGTTGCTCAGCTATTTGCTCATAAGAATTCTTGTTTTCATCGATTAATTTTTGTATTTTTAATTTTTCACTTGATACATCTTCAGGAACAGATTGAAGATTTGATAAATCACTAATTAAAGAATTTTCTCTTGAATTTAACTCTTCTATTCTTTGATTTGCTTTTACAGAAATATCATTCCATTGTTTTTCCTCAGCACTTAATTGTTTAATTCTTCTATTTTTTAGCTGGTCTAATATTGCTTTAGTAGAATTATTTTGTTTACCTTTAGAAACATATCCATCCCATCTCCAAATTTCTCCTAATCTGCTTACTAATATTTGACCTGGTTTTAAGCTTTTTTGAATTTCTAAAATATTTTCTTTATTTTCTACTAAACCAATAAATTCTAATTTCTTTTTTAAATTATCTGGAGCTTTAATCAGAGATGAGAATTTTGTAATTTCTGAATTAAAGGAAGAATCTTCTAGATCTAATTTTCTCCAAAAAATACTTTGTTCTTCATCAATAGATGCAATTAACTCATCTGAAAAAACTGCAGCAATTGCTTTTTCAAGACCATCTTCAAAGTCTAGATAGTCAATTATTGGATTATTATTTTTTTTATTAGAACCAATTTCATTATTTATATCATCATCTGTTTGAATAAAAAGGTCACCTTGTTGTTTTAACAGAATTGATTTTTCTTCTTGTACTCTTTCAAGATTTTGCTTTGCATCTTCAAATAAAAACTTCTCTCTATCAATGTCATTTTTGATTTGCTCTATACGGACTTTTGTTTCATCTACTGCAATATTAGCTCTTTCAATTTCTTTTTCTTGATTTTCTAAACTAATAGAATATTTCTGAAGTTCAGCTGCAACCTTACTTTCTTGAAGTCTAAGGTTTGGAAGGCTTTCTTGTACCTTTTCAAACTCTATATTTATTTGTGCAACTACTTGTGTTTGATCATTTACAAAATTTGTTTCAGATTTAATTTTTTCACTAGTATGTTTTAATTTATCTTTTTCATCAATCCATTTTTTATAAAATAATCTTGCTCTTGCTTTTGTAATATCTTTTTGAATATACTTATATCTTTCAGCTTGTTTAGATTGTTTTTTTAATATTGTAAGTTGTTCGTCTTGTGCTTTTAATACATCCTTTACACGCTCTAAGTTATTTTCAGTAGCATTTAATCGTAATTCAGCTTCGTGTCGTCTTGAATGCAGACCTGTAATTCCTGCGGCTTCTTCAAGCAACGTTCTTCTTTGCTCAGGCTTAGCTGCGATTATAGCACCAACTCTACCTTGACTAACCATTGATGTTGAACGAGCACCTGTTGCTGCATCAGCAAATAGCAATTGTACATCCTTTAATCGCACCTCTTTGCCATTCACTCTATATTCCGATCCTTCACCACGCCAAATTCTTCTAGTTACTTCAATAGTATCATTTTCATTGAAAATACTTGGTGCTTTTCTTGCTTTATTATCTAAATCTATAGTAACTTCAGCTATATCCCAAGCTGGTCTATCATCGGTTCCATTAAAGATAACATCATCTAATTCACTTCCTCTCATTTGTTTTGGAGAAAGTTCACCCATAACAAATCTAAAAGCTTCTACAAGATTGGATTTACCACATCCGTTTGGACCAACAATACCTGTTAAACCATTTTCAATCAAAATTTCTGTGGGTTCAACAAAAGACTTAAAGCCTTTGACTTTAAGTGTCCTAAAATTAATCATCAACTATTGTGATAATATTTTATCGATGATTTGTCTAAACTCTTTTATGTTTTTATTCCCTGAATATAGCACTCCATTAACGATGAATGAAGGCGTGGACCCTATTTTATATTCTCTTTGTGCTTCCATCACAGCCTCAAGTAATTGATTCTCTAAATCCACATTACTTAAACATGCATCAAAATCTTCTTGTTGCATACCGCCACTTTGCATAATTTTGTATAATTCAGATCTTGTTTTCGAATGATCTCTATTAACCCAACTATTTTGAAGCTTATAAAGACCATTCATATAATCGTATCTCACGTCTTCTGGGACACATCTTAAAATCATACTTCCAGCAAGAGCAGGATAATTGAAAGGAAAATCACGAAAAATAAATTTAACTTTACCAGTATCAATAAACTCTTTTTTTAAATCTGCCAAAGTATCATTGTGGAAATCTGCACAGTGACTACAGGACATAGAAGCATATTCTATAATTGTTATTGGTGCATTTTCTTCCCCAATATAAAAATCATTATCGTTAACATCCAGTATTGAGTTATCAACTGCTTTTGCATTAATAAAAGGTAGTGATAATATAATAGAAATAAATAAAATTTTCGTTTTCATTATTTGTCCTCAGTTGAAATTTTATTACCTAAATTTAATAGTGATTTTTTTAAATCAGAATTTTGAAATCCTTTCACATTTTGCTCAACAAATTCTTTGTCATCTTTATTGATTTGTTTTTTCTGAATTTGCTTCATATGAATATGTTTAGGTATGTAATTTTGATGAATTCTCAAGTCTATTATTGCCTTATAGCCAAAATAAGTATTAATTTTTTCAATTATTGTGTCCTTAAAGTGTTGAAATTCAATGGCTGCGGCAGGCGTGACACTCACATTTAGATAATTCTTATATACTGTCTCACCTAAATCATTTTCAAAATTACGCACCCTTGAAACATTTAACGGCTCTGAATATTCTTTAAAATAACTACCAGCAATTTCAGGCCATTTGGAATTAATTATAAATTCTGTTCTATTATATTTAGAGGAAAATTTTCTATTAACTTTCCTCAGAGTATCGCCAATAGATTGTGGAACAAATGTTCTTTTTTGCTTTATATTTTTTTTGTCCATATGCATAAATAATTTATAGTACCTAAATATGAAAGCAATATGTTTAAACACGAACCACAAGTAATAAAGTTTTTGCTTCAATGGTATTCCGTGAATGCCAGAAATTTACCGTGGCGAAAGAAAAATACTCTAAATTTACCTGATCCATACTTTGTGTTTGTAAGTGAGTATATGCTCCAACAAACAACTGTAAATACCGTAAAAAATAAATTTAATGATTTTATTTTAAAATGGCCTTCACTAAATAAATTAGCGCAAACTTCAGAACCAAATATTTTAAAGTTCTGGTCAGGCCTTGGTTATTATTCAAGAGCCAGAAATTTATTAAAGTCTGCAAAAATAATTAAAAAAAATTTTAAAAATAACATACCACAAGTTTATGATGAACTCATCCAACTTCCTGGCATTGGAGATTACACAGCAAAAGCAATTCTTGGAATAGGATTCAATCAATCAGTTATGCCACTTGATGCTAATATTGAGAGAATTTTGGTTAGGTTATATGCTATCGATAAACCAATTAATAAAGTCAAAAATAAACTTAAAGATTTAGGAAAAAAATTCATCTCAGATAAATACTCTTCAAATTTAATTCAGTCTTTTATGGATTACGGATCAGAAATCTGTCTTCCGAGAAAACCTAAATGTAATATTTGTGGAATTAATAAATTTTGCCAATCATATAAAAAAAATTTACAGCAAAAAATCCCTTTAAAACTTAAAAAGAAAACTACTAAGCCTATAAAGTATACAAGAGCTTATGTAATTGTGAATGAAAAGAATGAAATCCTTGTGCGAAGTAGACAAAATAAAGGAATGTTGGCCTCCATGCTTGAAGTACCAAATGATGTCTGGGTTAAAGACAAGAAATTATTAACCACTGATCAAGATATACAAAAAATAAAAACAAAATTACAATCTAAAGGCTCATATCAATACTCGTTTAGTCATTTTGATTTAGAAACAGAAATTTTTTATGGCAATGTTAAAAAAGCAAAATTATCAAAAAGTAATTGGATAAAGAAATCTTCATATACTAATTCCAGAATGCCAACTGTTATGAAAAAAATAGTAGAAATGGCAGTATAATTTATGCAAAGAATTTTTTTGCATTCATAAAAATTTTATATCCATCCCCAAATTTTTTTAAGGTTTTACTTTGCCAATTGGGAATATGATAATGATAAAATGCTCTTTCAGGATGAGGCATCATTGCAAGAACATTACCATTTTGATTTGTTAGTGCAGCGATATCATCTTTAGATCCATTCGGATTAAAAGGAAATTGACCTTTTGCTAATTTTTTATCGTCATCAATATATTGCAAACCAATAAGGTTATTAGCTTTGATACTTTTTAGTAGATTAATAGGTATCATAAATTGCCCTTCTTGATGGGCAACAGGCAAGTTCAGCGTACTAATATTTTCTAGCCATGGTGATTTATTATTACTTACTTTTACATCAACCCATCGACACTCATAGCTACCAGATTTATTTTCAATCAATGCTACTTCTGGATCTTTTTTATTTAGGTTTGGAACTAATCCAAGATTAATTAATATTTGGCATCCATTACATATACCTATGATTAATTTATCTTTTAATGAAAAATCTGTTAGTTGATCATACAAATTGGTCATAATTTTTTTCGCCATTGCATTTCCTGAGCCTGTATCATCGCCATAAGAAAAACCACCAGGTATAGCGAATACTTGATAGTTATTAAGTTGATTAGGATTTTGAATCAGATCATTAATATGAATAATTTTTCCTTTAAATCCTACTACTTCAAATGCATGTAGTGTTTCAATTTCACAATTAATACCATAACCTGACAAGACTAATACGTTCATAAACCTTTAATATTTTGTTTGTATGACTTAGCAAAATCTGAAATTTTACCTCTCATAATTTTTTTGTTATCTTTAAACTCAATTACATCTGAGCCCGTACATTTACCAATAATTGTATAATCAGAAGCTTTAAATATTTTTTTAAAATTGGCTAACTTATTTTTTTTTATAGAAACAAGAATTCTGCTTTGTGTTTCAGAAAATAAAAATTGGTCAACTGAGATTTTATTTTTAAGTTTTAAATCAATGTTTAAACCTTTCTTTGAAGCAATTGCCATCTTTGTAACTGCAATTCCAAGTCCGCCCAAATCTATTCCAATTGCAGAATTCATAATTTCGAGTTTATTAGCTTTTTCAAAATTTCTATATGTGAGAAGTGCATCCTTGCTATTTACAACTGGATTTTTTGATTTTTCATAACCTATAATTTTGGAATAAACACTATCCTGTAATTCATTACGGGTATTTCCTAAAACTAAAAGTATATCACCATCATCTGGTGTTATTTTTGTTAAGTGTGAAATTTTATCTACCACTCCAATAGAAGAAATAAGCAATGTTGGAGGTATTGAAATTTTTACTGATTTTCCTGTTTTATCAAAACCTTTAAAATCATTAAACATACTATCTTTTCCTGAAATAAAAGGTGTTTGGTAAGCAACTGCATAATCATAACAAGCTTTTGCTGCTTCTTTCAATTGATATAAGCGATCAGGTTCATCCGAGCTGCACCAACAAAAGTTATCAAGAATTGCAATTTTTTTTGAGTTGGCACCACTTACAATTAAATTTTTATATGCTGTATCAATAGAGCACCCAGCCATATCATAAGGATTTGTTTCGGCGTACTGAGGATAAGCAGATTGAGAAAGAGCTATTGATTTTTCATCAGCAAATAGAGGTTTGATAGCGGTAGCATTTCCAAAAACTCTGCCTTCGCCTTGTAATGGTTTTATAATTGAGGTTGCTTGTACTTCGTGATCATATTGCGTGGCTATAAATTCTTTTGATACAATATTTGGACTAGAGAGAAGTTTATGTAATTTATCTATCAAGGAACTTTTTTTAATTATTTTTTTCTTTTCTTTTTTAATTTTTGGAAAAGATGTTTTTAAATTTAATTTAGGATAACCTTCGTGAAGAAATTCCATATCTAAATTGAGAATTTCAGTTTTATTATATTTTACTATAGCTTTTTCTTTTTTAATAAACTTACCAATTATTGTTGCTTCCACACCTCTTGCATTAAATCTCTTTATAACTTTTTTTACATTAGCTGGAGGTACTGCTAGTGTCATTCTTTCTTGCGATTCAGAAATCCAAATCTCCCAAGGATATAATCCATCATATTTGAGAGGAACTTTTTCAAGATTAACTATAAAACCGCCACTCTCTTTTGCCATTTCTCCAATTGATGATGATAATCCTCCAGCTCCATTATCTGTTATGCTCGAGTAAAGATTTTCATCACGCAATTCTCTAATGATGACATCAGACATCTTCTTTTGTGTTATTGGATCACCAATTTGTACTGCAGAAACTGGACTATTAGGATCTAACTCCTCTGAAGAAAATGTTGCGCCGTGAATACCATCTTTTCCTACTCTGCCTCCAGCCATTAGTATGGTATCTCCTGGATTAGCTTTCTTCTTATGGGATAATTTTCCTTTAATTTTTTTTGGAATAATCCCAACTGTTCCACAAAATACAAGGGGCTTTCCTGCAAACCGGTCATCAAAATATACATTACCTTGAGGAGTAGGAATACCTGAACAATTCCCCCCAACTCTAACGCCACTTATAATACCCTTCGCAATAAAATTTGCTGGAAGCATCGGATCCTTATTTTTTTGACGATACAATTGATATTTCTTATTTGGGTCTGCTAGATAATATGCATACGTATTCGCTATAGGCTTTGCTCCTTTCCCAAATCCAAGACAATCCCTATTAACACCAACAATTCCAGTGATTGCACCGCCAAATGGATCTAAGGCTGAAGGTGTATTATGTGTTTCAACTTTATGACAAATAATCCAATCTTTATTGAGTTCTATTCCACCGGCATTATCCGTAAAAAGAGAAACACAAAAATTATCTTTTCTTAATTGAATAATTTTTTCAGTAGCGCCTTTAATATATTTTTTAAATATACCTTCTTGAATATCATCAATTTTAGCTGAAAATATTTTGTGTTTACAGTGCTCAGACCAAGTCTGTGCTAATGTTTCAATTTCTACATCTGTTGGTTTACGTTTTATAGTGGAAAAATAATTTCTTATGGCTTTTAAAGATTCTAGATCTAAGCCAAGTGTTCCTCTTCTAGGTTTATCATTTTCTTCAATACCAAGTTTACCAATGAGGCTGAGATGATAATCAGAAATATCTAAATTAATTTCTTTTTTACTATATTTTTTTTTTGGTAATTTTACTTTTTCTATTTTGAACTTATTTTTTTTAAAATTGTTTAAATATTTTTTAAATGGATAAATCTTAATTGTTTGAATTAACGGATTTGCTTCATTTCTAGATATTTTGGTAATATCTTCTTTTCTTCCTTTTATTAAAACAATTTTTGTTGAGCCAAGTTCAAAGCTTTTAAAACTACTTTTTAGATTATCTTTGATTATTTCTTTTACAGTTGTAGCTATATTATCAGTTACACCTGGTAAAAATTTTATTTCTACAACCCAGTTGAAATTACTATAACTAGATAAAACCTTATTTACATTTTTTTTAGTTAATATTGTTTGAGAAACGTCATTAGAAATAAGTTTACTTATTTTAGTAAACTTTTGATCATCCAGATTTCTCGAAAAGAAATATCCATCTATAATTTTGATGGATTTATTATTATGTTCTTTTTGTAGTGAACTTTCTTTCCCTGTCTTCTCAATGGAGAGAATTTGAATTGTATTTGTCATTATGAGTACGAATCAACTTAATTTACTATATTAATAGTTTACTCGTTAACGATTCGTTTAAAACTAATTAAATATGACAACATATAAAGAAGCAGGCGTTGATATAGAAAATACAGATGCCCTTGTTGAAGATATTTCTGAGCTAAGTAAATCAACAAATAGAAATGGAAATTTTGATAAAATTGGTGGATTTGGCGGCATTTTTGATCTTAAAAATTGTGGATATGAAGATCCTTTATTGGTCTCTGGAACAGATGGCATAGGGACAAAAATATTACTAGGGATTGAAACTGACATTTTAGATGGTTTGGGTCATGATCTTGTTGGCATGTGTCTAAATGATATTCTTTGCCATGGGGCAGAGCCATTATTTTTTTTAGATTACTATGCTTCTTCCAAGATTCATAAAAATTCTTTTTTAAAAATTATGAAAAGCATCACTGAAGCTTGCAAGATAAATAATTGCTCTCTTATTGGTGGTGAAACAGCAGAGATGCCTGGGCTTTATAAAAAAGACGATTTTGATTTTGCTGGATTTTGTGTTGGTGCAGTAGAGAGAAAAAAAATTCTACCTAAAAGAGATGTGATGAAAGAGGATGATCTGCTATATGGGATTAGATCTTCGGGCTTTCATTCAAATGGATATTCTCTCATTAGAAAAGTTTTAAAAGATAAAAATATAAATCTGCATAAAGAAACAGAATTTAAATCATCTTATGAAACAAATGCAGCAGCCTTAATGGCTCCAACAAAATTATATTTTCCTTTTTTAAAAAAGATTTTAACAACAAATCTTATCAACGGTATTTCTCATATAACAGGCGGAGGTATTATTGGTAATGCACCAAGAATGCTATCTGAAAATTTATCAGCAAGCATTGATAAAAAATTTATTTGTGATGAAGAAATTTTCCAATGGTTTCAAAGTTTAGCTAACATTTCAGATGAAGATATGTTGCAGACCTTTAATTGTGGATTAGGTTTGATAATGACTATTTCAAAAAATAATTACAAAGAATTTGAACAATTAATAAAAGATGAAAATTTAGATATTTTTGAAATTGGGAAAATAGAAGTTAACAAATCATCAAGGTGCACAATTAGTTGAAAAAATTACAAGTTGCTATTTTCATATCGGGAAGAGGTTCCAATTTACAGTCACTAATACAAACATCATTTAAAAAGCAAAGTTTAGTAGAGGTTCAATTAGTCGTTTCTAATAATTCCAAAGCAAAAGGTTTAATTATTGCCAAAAAAAATAAAATTCCATTCATACATTTTATTCCAAGAAAAAATTTCGAAAGCAAAGTCATGAAGTATCTAAAAAATATAGATATCATTTGTTTAGCTGGTTTTATGCAAGTTTTAGACTCAAAATTTGTAAGGCAGTGGCGATCGCGATTAATCAATATTCATCCATCTTATCTTCCAGCTTTCAAAGGCTTAAATGCTCAGGATCAGGCCATAAAGGCTAAAGCGAGCTATTCTGGTTGTAGCGTTCATTACGTAAGCGCTAAAATTGACTCTGGAAAGATTATATTGCAAAAAAAAGTAAAGATTTTGAAGAAAGATAATACCGAATCACTCTCAAAGAAAATATTGATAGAAGAGCATAAGGTTTATCCAAGAGCATTACAGATGGTTGCAAAAACAATTTTAACAAGACTACAGTAAGATGAAAAATCGGCAAAAATTCCTAAAAAAATTCGAGGTAAGGCAATCTCATGTTCCCAGATTTAACGAGGAGTGTGGAGTTTTTGGAATAAGTGGAACCAAAGATGCTGCAGCCTTAACAGCTCTTGGTTTGCATGCGTTGCAACATCGTGGTCAAGAAGGTTGCGGAATTGTAAGTTATGATGGCAACTCCTATCACTCAGAAAGAAAATTTGGATTAGTTGGCGATAATTTTACGAAGAAACAATCATTAGATAAGTTAAAGGGAAAAATTGCGATAGGACATAATCGCTATTCAACAACGGGTGGTGAAACAATAAGGAATATACAACCTTTTTATGCTGACCTTCATGGTGGAGCTATTAGTATTGCTCATAATGGTAATTTAACTAATGCACTCCTTTTAAGAGAGCAAATGGTACGAGAAGGTGCAATATTTCAAACAACATCAGATACCGAAACAATTGTTCAACTTGTAGCTCGTTCAAAAAAGAAAGATATTTTAAATAAAATTATTGATGCTTTAATGCAAACTCAAGGTGGTTATGCTTTATCAATCATTGCTAATGGTACGTTGATTGGTGCAAGAGATCCATTAGGTATTCGACCACTTGTTTTAGGTAAATTTAAAAATGCATTTATCCTTGCCTCCGAAACTTGCGCGCTAGACATTATAGGTGCAAAATTTATCCGCGAAATTGAAAATGGAGAAGTTGTAGTTATTAAAGATAATAAAGTTGAAAGTCGAAGACCTTTTCCAAAAAAACAAATCAAACCATGTGTATTTGAATATATTTATTTTTCGCGGCCTGATAGTATTTTAAAAAACAAAACTGCCTATGAATATAGAAAAAATTTAGGCACGTACTTAGCAAAAGAAACCGAAATAAAACCTGATGTAGTTGTACCAGTTCCAGACTCTGGTGTTCCTGCTGCACTTGGTTTTAGTCAAGAGTCTGGCATTCCTTTTGAATTAGGATTAATACGAAATCATTATGTGGGGAGGACATTTATTGAGCCAACTCAGCAAATTAGAAGTTTAGGTGTAAAGTTAAAACTAAATCCTAACCAAAGTTCTATTAAAAAAAAGAAAGTTGTTTTAATTGATGACTCATTGGTTCGAGGAACAACATCCACTAAGATAATAAAAATGCTATATGATTTTGGTGCAAAAGAAGTCCATATGTGTATTGCTTCACCTGCAATTAAATATCCTGATTTCTATGGAGTCGATACTCCGACCCAAGAAGAATTATTGGCTGCAAACAAAAATTTAGAGGAAATGTGTAAATATATTGGAGCTAAATCATTGAAATTTTTATCATTAGATGGTCTGTATCAAGCTCTTGGTTATGATGAGAGAGATAATGATAATCCTCAATTTACTGATCATTATTTTACAGGAGAGTATCCAGTCAGACCTTTAGATTACTTGAATGATGAAAGCTTAAAAAAACTATCATTTTTAAGTCTTGCTTCAAATAATTAATTAATGAATTATTTTTTTTCATGAACGTTCTTGTCATTGGTAATGGCGGAAGAGAGCACGCATTATGTTATGGCATAAAACAATCTCCTAATTGTTCTAATTTATATTGTATTCCTGGCAGTGATAGTATCAGTGAGATTGCTTCTTCGATTATCACAGATGTTAATGATCATGATGCTATTCTTCAATTTTGTCTAGAAAATAAAATTGATCTTGTGGTGATAGGTCCAGAACTACCTTTAACTAAAGGATTATCCAACCTTTTAATGAACAATGCTATATTAGTTTTTGGTCCTGATCAAATGGGAGCTGAACTAGAAAAATCAAAAAAGTTTACAAAAGATATTTGTAAAAATTTAAATATTGCAACAGCTGCCTATGAGGTATTTGACAACTATGATGACGCCTTCATTTTTTGTCAAAACCAATCCTATCCTCTTGTTATTAAAGCTGATGGTTTAGCAGCAGGAAAAGGAGTTATTATTTGTCAAACAATGGAAGATGCAAAAGATGCACTGATTAAATGTTTTAAAGATAATTCTTTTGGTGATGCTGGTTCAGTTGTTGTTATTGAAGAATTTTTAGTTGGTGAAGAGGTAAGCCTATTTTCACTTGTTGATAAAAATGGATTTGTTTTGCCACTTACAACAGCACAAGATCATAAAAAAATCTTAGAAGGAGAAAAAGGGTTAAATACTGGTGGTATGGGAGCCTATACACCTGTTCCTTCTATTTCATCAAATAAAATGAATGAATTATCCAAAACATTTGTTGAACCTATTGTTCAACATCTTGCTGAACAAGGCATCAAGTATCAAGGAATGTTTTATGCAGGATTAATTCTAACAGATAAGGGTCCAAATTTACTCGAAATTAATGTTCGTTTCGGTGATCCTGAAACACAAGCAATTATTCCACTATTAGAAACAGATTTATTAGAACTCCTTCATGCATCAGCGATAGGCACCTTAAATGAAATAAAAAAAATTAAGTGGAAAAATGATTACGCCATGACAGTAGTAATGGCAGCTCAAGGTTATCCTGAGGATTATAAAAAATTAACACCAATTAATAATTTGGAAAATCTTAATTTAACAACAGATGACTATCTATTTCATGCAGGAACAATCCTTAAAGAAAACAAATGGCTCTCTAATGGGGGGCGCGTATTAAATATCTCTAATACGGGTAAGGACTTAAAAACTATTAGAGAAAATATTCACAATATAATCAATCAAATTAATTGGGATGAGGGATATTATCGAAAAGATATTGGTTGGAGATATATTGATGAGTAATTCTTTTTTAGTTGAAGGAAAAACAAAAATTATTGAGAAAACAAATGATCAAAATATCATTCGAATTGTAACAAAAGATTTTTTAACAGGTGGGGATGCAGCGAAGAAAGAGGAAATTAAAGATATTGGAATACAAAAGACAAAACAAACAAGTAATGTGTTTAGTATGCTAACCAAGGCAGGTATTGCAACATCATTTATTGAACAAGATTCACCAAACAGTCTTTTAAGTTACAACTGTAATATGCTTCCTTTAGAATTTGTAGTTAGACGCTATGCATGGGGAAGTTATTTAAGTAGAAACACTCAATTTGAAAAAGATAAAAGCAATCCTCATCAATTTGAAAACTTAGTTTGGGAAATATTTCATAAACAAGCGGTTGTTATCCCCCCTCATGTTGCAGAACCTGTTCAAATGGATGAGAGTGAAGCGAGAAGACAATTTTTAAAAGATGGAAAGTGGGAAGAGGGTGTATTTACGGATCCTTTAGTAAAAACTGGAGAAGAATGGGAGTTATTTTCTGCCAAACAGCCTATAACAAGCAAAAGCTTGATGAAAACCAAAAAATTATTGTCTGATCAAGAATTAGAAATAGCTATTAACAAAATTATTCTTCCAAGTTTTGAGCTTATTGAAGACAAATGGAAAACTATTAAGACAATTGATGGTCCTATACATTTAGTTGATATTAAGTTTGAGCTTGGTTTTAAAGTATCGGATAATTCGTTAGTTTTATCTGATGTCGTTGATAATGATAGTTGGCGAATATGGCCTGGAGGAGATCCAACTAAACAGTTAGATAAACAATCTTTTCGTGAAGGAGAAGATTTAGTAAATGTTGCCAATAAATATCAACTGGTAACGCAGTTAACTGATCAATTTAATTAAAGTTAATAATTTATTTTTCTATAATCGTTAAATGACCCATTTTTCTTTTTTGCTTAATTTCTGTTTTTAAATAATCATAAAAAAATTCGTTATCTTTAAATTTTTTATTTCGGTACGGTGATATCTCATCACCAATTAAATTAATCATTTTGGCATTATATAATTTTTTTGTTTCAATCTTTTCTAAGCCGCATACTGCTCGTACATGATTTTCAAATTGACTAATATTATGAGAGTTCATTGTCAGATGTCCAGAATTATGAACACGAGGAGCAATTTCGTTAGCATATAAATTATCATCAGTATCAATAAAAAATTCTATGCATAACGTTCCAATATAATCTAGTTTTTCTACAACGTGTTTTGCCCACTCAATCGATTTTGTTCGTATATCATTAGAAATATCACTTGGTATTATTGAATATTTTAAAATTTGTTCTTCATGAACATTCTCAATAGGATCATAGATCTCATAACTATTTTGATCATAACGAGTAATTACTACTGAAATTTCTTTTTTAAGATGAATGAGTTTTTCTAAAATGTATTCTTTTGTAAAATCAATTTCGTTTTTAATATCATCTACAGTATGTAATTTATACTGACCTTTGCCATCGTATCCAAACGTTGTTGTTTTTAACAAACCAGGAAGTAAGTCTACATTTTCACTCAAATCTTTTTCATTTTTGACAATTACATATTTTGTTGTTGTTATATTGTTATCATTGAGAAATTTTTTTTCTGTTTCCCGGTGTTGAATGAGTCGATTAATTTCTGGTTTAGGTAAAACTTGTTTCTTTTCATTAATCTTTTTTAGTATTGCGAAGGGAATATTCTCAAATTCATATGTAACAAGATCAACTTCATTAATAAAATTATTTATTATTGCATCATCATCATACTGACCAAAAATAAATTTAGTCGCAAAGTGTTTCCCGGGCGCATTAGGATCATCACTTAATATGACGGTTTGTATATCTATTTTTTTTGCTGCATCTGCTAAAAGACTTCCTAATTGTCCACCACCGATAATGCCAAGTGTGGGTGTATTCATGACTTATGGTTTTTGTTTAACAGCTTTTGATTGTTTAGTTCGATAATTTTTTAAATTTTTCTTAATTTCTTTATTCATAAGAGCAATAATGGAAGCTGCATATAAACCAGCATTCATTGCTCCATCTTCACCAATTGCCACACTGCCAACAGGAATGCCTTTTGGCATTTGTACTATAGATAATAAACTATCCAATCCCTTTAATTTACGACTTTCTACTGGAACACCGATAACAGGTATAGTTGTTAATGATGCAATCATTCCTGGTAAATGTGCAGAGCCTCCTGCGCCAGCAATAATAACAGAAATATTATTATCTTCAGCTGCTTTGGCAAATTTAAACATTCTCTCTGGTGTACGGTGTGCAGAAACAATTTTGGTTTCAAATTTAACTTTCAGTAATCTTAAAATTTTTTCACAATTTTTCATGGTAGCATAATCAGACTTACTTCCCATCACAATTGCTACTTTATGTTTTGTTGATGCTGAGTTCATTTATGTTTTATTGTATCAATTCAATGATGATTCGATACATTATTACATAATGACATCGTGGACATTACTTTCGCGGGCTCCTGCTTTAGAAATAAACACAAATTTACAATTGCCTTGCATTTTCTTAATCGTTTTATGACCAGTGTAACCCATCGACGATCTTAAGCCACCAACAAGTTGATACGTTACATCTTCTATTTTACCTTTGTATGGAACCATCCCTTCCACACCTTCTGCCACTAATTTTTTTGCATTCTTTGTTTCTTCTTGCGAGTATCGATCAAAAGACCCTTTTTGCATTGCTCCTACTGAGCCCATACCTCTGTATGATTTATATTTTTTGCCTTTAATCGTTAATAATTTTCCTGGTGATTCTTCAGTGCCAGCAAACAAAGACCCTATCATGCAAGCACTTGCACCGCCTGCTATAGCTTTCGCAATATCACCAGATGTTTTTATTCCTCCATCTGCAATCACTGGAATTTTAAATTTTTTGGCAGCTTGATATGTATCTATCACAGCGGAGAGTTGAGGAATACCAACACCAGTCACAACCCTTGTTGTACAAATTGATCCTGGTCCAATACCTACTTTAATAGCATCTACACCAGCACTAATTAAATCTGATGCAGCTTTTTTTGTAGCAATGTTTCCAACTATGAGAGGGGTTTTCTTTAAAACTTTTTTTGCTTTTTCAATAAATTGTAAAGTTGTTTTTGTGTGTGCATGAGCAACATCAATAAAGACTATATCAGCGCCAACTTTTAATAATTCTAATAGTCGTAAGTACGCATTATTTTCTACACCAATCGCAGCGCCCACCGCAATCTGTCCATTAGAATTAATTACAGCATTTTGAAATTTTTTACTGTTAACTCTAAAGCTGTGAACTTTATTAACTTCGCTTGCTTGTTTATCAATTGGCATATTACGGTGAATAACACCTAGACCACCATTTAGTGCGAGATTAATAGCCATCTTGTTTTCTGTCACGGTATCCATTGCAGCAGAGAGTATTGGAATGTGTAATTTTACTTTCCCAATCGTTATAGATGTATCTACGTCTTTTGGTTTAATTTCTGAATACGCTGGTGAGAGCAGAACATCATCAAAAGTAACGGAATAATTAGTATTTATCTGGTAGGCCATTTCCAACAATATTTAATTTATATCGATTTGTTAAGTAAATAGTTCATATTTTAAAATTAAAAGGGAATTTTTTTGAAACTTAGTTGAGTTAATAAAAAATTTAATATTTAATTATATTATGAAATATATTTTTATAATTACCCTGGTTTTAATCTTTAATTCAGCAAATGCTTCAGATCTTAAAGATGGTAGATTTTTTGAAGACCAACCAGATACAAATAATGATTACCAAATCCATTTTATTTATATGCTTGATATAAATGGAAAAGACAATGAGTTAGACATTAATGGTGAATTGGAAAAAATAATTGAAGAAATGAATCAGAAAATGTTTGAGCTAACCGGCAATAAACAGAAATATAAATTAGATTA
This sequence comes from uncultured Alphaproteobacteria bacterium, assembly GCA_902605135.1. Classification (GTDB taxonomy): domain Bacteria; phylum Pseudomonadota; class Alphaproteobacteria; order HIMB59; genus CACPNW01. The sequence goes on along the minus strand of CACLBK010000006.1, from coordinate 10,156 downwards.
TAGGCAAGATGGTAAATTAGATATTTCTTTTGTAAGACTTGATAAGAAAGGCACAAAAAAAGGATGGAATAATAATTATCCAGATTATTTTATTCAAAATCTTGGTTTTAATAATCCAAAAAAATTATATTACTCATTTGTTGATAGCTTTACACATAGGGATGGTGGGCAAATGGGTGTTCACTCAGGTTATACATTTATGAAGAGAGCTGGCTCCAGAGAAGATATTATAAAAATTACAATTCACGAATTACTTCATGGTAACGGTTTTTCATGGAAATGTACGAAAGGAAATCGAAACGGCCATGTTAGTGGCCCAAGTGTTCTCAGTAATGAAAACAATCAGTATATTCTTGGTAAAATGATTTATGAACATGGTGATGAAAGTTGCCCTGATTTGAAAGACTCAGTTTATATGGCGCCAACGTCTGATGATCCATATGATCCATTGCCTATGGTCTGTCATTTAGCAGAAAGATCAGGTAGGGCTCATGGAGGATCTTATGGTTTTGAAGATGATTGGCCAGAAAGATATAATCATAAAAAGTTTAACAAAATAAAAAAAAATTCTTATTGGTGCACATATAAGTTATCAGAATATGCTGAAACTAATTGGTTTCGAGAGTGGAAGTAAATATTTTTAAAAAATACTTATATTTTTTCAATATTAGATTATAAATAATTATGCGTTTAGTGATATGCTTAACAACTTTTGTCATTTCTTTTAATGTTTTTGCCGGAGATGAAGAAAAAGTTAAACAAGGACTAGTTGAAAGATTTACCTCTGGATTATCTGACGCTGTAGAAAATATATTAGATGGTGAAGGTGATAACCGGGTTCGCATTGATATGGGAGAGGATTACAAGCCTGAGTTTTCTATTGTTACTGTAAGACCAATAGCCATACACCACAGTGTTGATGCAACATTTATCCAGTTACAATTAAGTGATCACAAAATAAGAGGTGATATCAACATTAGCAGTCATACCAGGTAAAAGTAAATTTTCAGGGTTATCAAATGATGCAATAACTTCATATGTAATTACATTTTGATCATCTATTGGTGAATAACGTATTTGACTTATTGTAGCATTTAATTTTCTATCAGGAAAAGCATCAGTAGAGAATTCTACAATCTGATTTAATTGAATATTCCCTATATCAGATTCATCTATAAAAATTTCTATATTCATATTTGATAATGTTTCTGCAATAGTAAACATTATAGAATCTTTTTGGTAAGCTCCTAGAACATCACCTACACTAATATGTCTATCTAAAATAAAACCATCAATGGGTGAAACTATTTTAGTTTTAGTTAAATCTAGCTCTTCACTTTCTAATGTAAGTTCTGATTGTTGAATTATTTTTTCTACTTCTTCAAGTTCTGCTTTAATAATCTCAATTTGTGCTTTTCTTGAATTAATAACTGCATCCAATGATGAGATTTCAGATTTTAATGTAGCATTCTGAATAATTGCACTTTCATAATCAAAATTAGTATCGTCAAATTCTTTTTTAGAAATAAATTTTTTATCAAATAAAGCCTTTCTCTCTTCAAGATTTTCTTCTAACTTACTTAAATATAAAGCGCTGTCATTTAATCTTGATTCAGCACCCGATTTGTTTGAGATTGCATTGTTTAATTCTGATTTTGCTTTTTCAAGACTAGCTTTTTTTTGTTTTAATTTAGATTTTGATATATCAACTAATGTTTGAGACTCTTTTACACTTAGAATAAAAGGGTTTTGATCAAAAATTGCAAGAACTTCTCCTTTATTAATTTTTTCATTAAAATCTTTATTAATATCAACTATTTTTCCAGATATCTCTGAAGACAATATCAATGTAGATGTTGGTATAATTTTACCAGTAGCAGAAACTGTCTTTTTTATATTTCCCTTTTCAATTTTTATATACTCGTAACTTGTTGTTGATATTTCAGAATTATTCGAAGAGTAATAATAATACCCTCCTCCAGCAAATACTAAAACTATAACTAATAAAATTAATCTTCTCATATATTATTGAATTTTGGCATGAATATAGTTTTAGAATGTAAAAAGATACAATATAATGACTTGGGGTATAAAGTCAGCTCCACTGCTGAAGTTTTGCCCCATTTAGCCTTATGTTCTCAGTGTTGTTTTAGCTACTACTAGTTCTTCAAGTTTATTTTCTCTAAAGACAATAAAGATACCACTTGAGACGATGAGAAAAATCCCAATAAATGAATATAAATCTGGAATTTCAGAAAAAATAAAATACCCAACAATTATCGCAAATATAAGATGAATATATTCCAAAATACTACAGCTAAGAGGTGAAGCTAATCTATAAGCGCCAATTAGGCAAAACAAACCAAGACCTCCAACTATAGATATAAAAATTATTAATGCCAATGTTCTGTAATCATTAAATATCCATGGATTACTTAAAATATAAAAAATAGATAAATTAAAATCATAATTATGAATTAAAATACTAATTATACTTCCGCCAATAAAGGCACCAATATAGACATGAAATGTTTGTTGAAATAAGGAATCATTGGCAGCAGTTTTTTTAGCTAAAACCATACTCAAAGAATAAGAGCAAGCTGCGATTATAGGAAAAAACATATAAACATTTATATTATTAAATTCTGGCTTGATAATTAGAATAGTGCCGCTAAACCCAATACAAATAGAAAATAATCTATTTATTCCAAATTTTTTTTTTAATATAAAATAAGAAAAGATAGTAATGAAAAAAGGACTCACAAAAAATAGACTAGTAGCCTCTGCAAGAGTAATTTGACTCAAAGAAATAAAAAACATAGTGAAGCCAAAAAAGAAAGTTGAACCTCTAAATATTGCTATATACGGATGAGCTGAACGAAAGGTAATAGATTGCTTATTATAAGCGAGATAAGCAGCTAGTAATAAAAATCCTATAGAGCCTCTAAAAACAAGTATCTGCATTAAGCTTGCATCAAAAATGGTATATTTAATTAAAACATCTTGTGTGAATATAAGTATAACCCCTACTAGGAGAATTAGAAGACCCTTAATATTATCACTCATTATTGTTTCTAATTATACTTTTTAAGTATTAGTTTAATAAAAAAATAATATATAATTATTTTAATGGTTTTTTATCTTGTAACTCCACTTATTTTAATTTTTTCTAGCTCTTTAGGACTAATAATTAATCCCTCTTGGTCTATTTCACCTTTTATATGGGTTTTTGTGTTAGTGCCAATAATTGATTTAGTATTACCTTATTTAAGTAAAGATGATGTTGAATTAAAAGAAAATGTTCTGCACAATTTCTCTATTTTAATTATCCTTCCTTGCATATTATTTTTAATCATTTTTGGTTTAATTGTTGTCTCTTCTGCAAGCATTAATTTACTAACTGCCGCTGCTCTGGGAGCAGGTGTAGGTATGTCAGGAGGTTCAATTGGAATTACAACTGCACACGAACTTATTCATCGTAAAAATAAATTTATGCGAAGTATGGGAGTATTTTTACTTGTTTTATGTTGCTATGGGCATTTTCGTATTGAACATATTTATGGACATCATTTAAATGTTGCAACTAAAGAAGATCCCGCAACTGCTAGAAGAGGAGAAAATTTTTATTTTTATTTTATTCGCTGTATAATTAATAGTGTAATTTCTTCATGGAAAATTGAAAAAAATATTCTCGAAAGAAAAAAAATAAATACCTTTAGTTTTCAAAATAGAATGATTCATTATTTTGTATTAGAGTTTTTATTTTTAGCATTAGCTTATTTAATTTCAGGTATTAATGGTTTAGTTTTTGTGATCTCTCATTCATTTGTCTCAATAATTTTATTGGAGTTAGTAAATTATATTCAGCATTATGGTTTAGAGAGAACAAAAGAAAATGGACGATATGAAAGATTTACAGATTTACATTCTTGGAACAGTCGTCATATTTCAGCTAATTGGTCTACATTTAATTTAGGTCTTCATGCAGAACATCATCAAAGTGCTTCAAAGCCTTATCCTCTTTTATCTCAAGAAGAAAAAGCAATTGAGATGCCTGCAAATTACTCCATCATGCTTATTATGGCTTTACTCCCTCCTCTATGGTTTTTTGTGATGGATAGGAAAATTGATAACTTAAAAACTATTTAATTAAATATGATAGATTTTTTCTCTAAATTAAAAGATAATCGTATTTTTCAATTTTCTGTTGTTATTATTATTATTCTTAATGCTATTTTGATTGGTGCCACTACATATCAATTAGATCCTATTTTTTTAAATACTATTCACTTGCTTGATTATGCAATTACCGTGTTCTTTGTTATTGAGATACTCATTCGTTTTATAGGTGAAAAAGAAAAGAAGAATTTTTTAAAAGATGGTTGGAATGTATTTGATACAATAATTGTTGCTATTTCTCTTATACCAATACCCAATAATTCTAGTTTCCTAGTTTTACGTCTTCTTCGCATATTCAGAGTCTTGCGATTGATATCTGTAATTCCTGAATTAAAAAAAATTATTGAAGCTATTCTTGCATCAATTAAAAGAGTATTTTTTGTAAGTTTGCTTCTTTTTATAATACTTTATATTTACGCTACAATGGGTTCTATTCTTTTTGGAGATGATGATCCAGAGAGATGGGCTGATCTCGGTATCTCGCTTATTACACTCTTTCAAGTTTTAACTTTATCAAGCTGGGAGAATGTTATGTTGCCTATGCAAGCAATATATTGGTGGTCTTGGATCTATTTTTTTTCTTTTATCTCTATTTGCTCAATAACAATTTTAAACCTTGTCATAGCTATTCTTGTTGATGTTGTTAACCATCAGCATGATAATGAGAAAAATAATAATTAGAGAATCATAAATAAAATAGTAATTAGTAAATATGAAAGAAACACTATTTAAGCCATTACATTGGATTATGTTAATTCTAATTTCACTTGATTTTATTGATACTACCTACCGTATATCTTATGGGTATTTTTCAGGACAAGGTGTTCAGCCGCCTGTAGGAGATTTTAATGTTCAACTCTCAACTCTAGATTTTATTGTAAGTATCATCTTTCAGTTAGCAATCGCTTACACAATTTATATGTTGTACAGCATGAAAAGAAGTGGTGGGTATTATTTAGTAGGTTTAAATATTCTTTTTGTGATTTATGGATTTGTTTTAGGCCCATTTAGTACAGTGCCTGCCGGTGAAGTTTTTCCACTAATAGCTGGTTTTATGATCTTCTATATTATTTTAGTTATTGGCATACCTTATTTGTATTCTGATAAATACGAATAAGATTTATAAATTATTTTATTAAATATTTTTTACAGAAGTATATTTTTGTATTTTTTTTTGAATTGATTTAATTTTTCTCTTCCATTGAAATCCAACCTATAAGATGTAAATAAATCTTTTTTGGTACCCATATCTATTTTGGAAACACTAACAAATTTTAGATCTATATCTTCAACATCATCGATATTTCTTACAAGTAGAGCTAATTTCCATTCTAATTCTTTGCTTCGAAGATTTTCAGGAATAGTATGCTCTTCATCTGACTTTTTTGTATTTTGAGTAAAAAAGTTATTTATATTATCTAAAATTTTCATAATAAAAATATAGGTTTTGTAATCAAAACTTCAAATAGATTAACTTTTATCAATAAGAACTAATTAATATTGATAACATTATAAGATTTAATTGAATTGTAACAAATATGTATTATGTAATTGTTAGAACGATTTGACTCTATTGCGGTTCACGAGCAGCTAAAATGAGATACGTATAAAATTATCCTCCCATTAAGAGAAATGGTGAGGATTTTTTTTTGAATAAATGGAGAAAATATGAACTTATGTGTAGTTACGAAAGGAACATTTACCAAAGATGATTATATGGAATTATATAATTACTTTAAAGAAGATATAGCTAAATACACAGATGGCTTTGATATGGCTTTTGTAAAAGATGGTCATGTTATTAGTATGGCAAATGTTACTGACCAAGATAAATTTTATGCTTTATTTGAAGATCCAAAATCAAAAGAATTTGATTCAAAATTTAATAGTACAGACACTGTGTACACTTTAGAGAAGCAAGAATATTAAATCCCACCTTGAGAAATTAAGAAGTCAGAAATTTTTTCTATTCCGTTATTATTTTTCATTTCACCGAAAACATATGGTAACCCATTTCTGGCTTCCTTTACATCCTCTTCCATTTGATCAATATTAACATCGACATGAGGTGCTAAATCAACTTTATTAACTACCAACAAATCTGATTTTTTTATTGCCGGAGCTTTTTTTCTTGGAATGTCAGCTCCTTGGGCAACATCAATCATATAAATTGTTAAATCGACTAACTCTGGACTAAAAGTAGCTGCCAAATTATCGCCACCTGATTCAATAAGTATTAATTCTAAATCAGGAAATTTATTTTTCATTTCATCAACGGCTAGTAAATTAATTGAACAATCTTCTCGGATAGCCGTATGGGGACACCCACCTGTTTCAACGCCTTTAATTCTTTCCATAGGAAGAACTTGAGCTCTCATTAAATATTCTGCATCTTCAGTTGTATAAATATCATTTGATATTACTGCCATTGAAATTCTGTTTGATAAATGACGGCATAAAGCTTCTGTTAAGCTAGTTTTTCCTGTTCCTATTCCTCCACCTATACCAACTTTTAACGGACCATTTATATTGTTCATGTTAAATAAATCCTTGAATCTAAATTTTCATGTTTAATTGCAAAAATATCACCAATAAAAAAACTCGTTCCAATATCTTTAAGAGTTAATTGGTATGATTGATCTAAAAATTTTTGTATTTGATCAATAAAATTAACATTTAATATTTGTCCATCTTTTTGTGACATAGGAATATGCTTTACACAAACATTAATTAAGTTTGAAATATATGACTGGAGATAAAATTTAATTAAGTCATCAAATTTTATATTAAAATGAAGAGCTGCTTTGCTAATACAATAAACAAAAGATGTATTTTCTTCTAATACTAGCTCCCAACTATCTTTCATTATTTTTCGAAATGAATTACCCATATCAATCATTTCTGTATGTCTTTCTTTTGAAGAGGCACTTGCTAAAATTAAGTCATTAATTTCTTCACCCATATATACAGATTTTAAAAAAATATAATCATTTCGAAGACTGCCATAAAATAATAATGCTTTTAAATATTCTCTGACATCATCTCTATTTTTAATTTTATCATCATCTATTAGTGCTTCCAAACCATGTGAGTATGCGTAGGAACCAACAGGAAAAGATGATGAAAACCATATTTGTAATATTTGTAAAGGATCTTTTATTTTTTTCATTTTAGTGTTTATGACTATGAGTACGTCCCATACCGTAGGCTCCACCTTCAGGTTTAAATTTTTCAAAAACTTTTTTTACATTCCCGTGTAGTTTTAAAATCATATCTAAAATTACAGCATCATCTTGAATAAGAATTCTGTTCTTTTCAATTTGACAAGGTAAATGCCTGTTGCCAATATGCCAAATAATATGTTTTAAATTATTACCTGTAATTTCAATCAAATTTTCTTCTTTTGACACTACTTGAATTAAATTTCCATTTTCTAATTCAAAATAATGATCTTCATCCATACTGACTGTTTCTTCTAGATTAACTAAAAATTCTGTACCATTGTCTGTTGTTAATTTTTTTCGTCGTATAAATCGTTCTTCATAAGATAAAGTAATTTCATCTTGTATATTTTTACTAGCATCTTTGTGATCTGTTATTTTAAAAGCTGTTTGCATAAAATTTAATACATGAAATAACGTTGAGCTAAAGGTAGTATTTTAGCTGGTTCACAGGTAATTAATTCTCCATCTGCCTTAACTTCATAAGTTTCTGGATTAACTTCTATATTTGGACAATAATCATTTAATACCATATCTTTTTTAGAAATTTTTCTAATATTTTTAACTGGCAATAAAGATTTGCTAATTCCAGAATTTTTGAATGAATTTTTATCTAAAGAAGCTTTACTTACAAATGTTGCAGTAGATTTTTCTAATGATTTTCCAAAAGAAGAAAACATTGGCCGAGAATACACAGGTTGAGGTGTTGGAATAGAAGCATTAGGATCACCCATTTGCGAACAAGAAATACTTCCACCTTGCAAAACCATTTCAGGTTTAACACCAAAAAAAGCAGTATCCCAAATGACTATATCGGCACGTTTATTTTTTTCAATACTGCCAATATGATCGGAAATACCATGAGCAATGGCAGGATTAATTGTATATTTTGCAATATAACGTTTAACACGTAAATTATCATTATCACCCTGCTCTTCCTTTAATTGTCCACGTTGCACTTTCATTTTATGTGCTGTTTGCCATGTTCTTATAATAACTTCACCAACACGACCCATTGCTTGACTATCAGATGCAATAATTGAAAATGCACCCATATCATGCAGTATATCTTCAGCGGCAATTGTTTCTTTTCGAATTCGACTTTCAGCAAATGCAACATCTTCAGGTATTGATTTATCAAGGTGATGACAAACCATTAACATATCTAAGTGCTCCTCAACTGTATTAACAGTGTAAGGTCTTGTTGGGTTAGTAGAAGATGGAATAACATATTCTTCACCACATACTTTTATAATATCAGGCGCATGACCTCCTCCTGCTCCCTCTGTGTGAAAAGCGTGAATAGTTCTTCCATTAATTGCCTTAATCGTGCTTTCTACAAATCCACTTTCATTTAATGTATCAGTATGAATCATAACTTGTATGTCATGATCATCAGCAACATTTAAACAATTATCGATAGCTGCTGGAGTTGTACCCCAATCTTCATGTAATTTGAGAGAACTTGCTCCTGCAATTACTTGTTCTTCGAGAGCTTTTGGTAATGAACTATTTCCTTTACCTGCAAAAGCTAAGTTCATAGAAAAAGCATCAGCTGATTGTATCATTCTCTCTATGTGCCATGGTCCCGGGGTAACAGTTGTTGCTAATGTTCCATGAGCAGGACCAGTTCCTCCCCCTAACATCGTTGTTATACCTGAATGAAGTGCATCATCAATTTGTTGAGGGCAAATAAAATGAATATGACTATCAAAGCCTCCTGCTGTAATAATTTTTCCCTCACCGGCAATAATTTCTGTTCCAGGTCCTATAATAATATTTACATTTGGTTGTGTATCTGGATTACCAGCCTTTCCAATCTCATTAATTAAACCATCTTTAAGACCAATATCAGCTTTATAAATTCCTTTTACATCAACAATTAAAGCGTTTGTTATAACTGTATCGACCGCACCATCTTGTCGGGATACTTGAGACTGCCCCATTCCATCTCGAATGACTTTTCCTCCACCAAATTTTACTTCTTCACCGTAAGTTGTTAAATCTTTTTCTACTTCAATAAAAAGTTCTGTGTCAGCAAGTCTAATTTTATCTCCAGTTGTTGGGCCATACATATCGGCATAAGCTTCTCTTTTTATTTTTTTCATTATAATTGACCCATTACTTTCTTATTAAAACCAAATATCTTTCTATCTCCACTTATTGGAATTAATTCTACATCTTTTGATTGACCTGGTTCAAACCGAACAGCGGTACCAGACGGTATGTCTAAGCGCATACCATTTGATTTTTCTCTATCAAATTTTAAATATTCATTTGTTTCAGCAAAATGATAATGACTTCCAACCTGTATAGGACGATCTCCACTATTTGAAACTTTTAAAGTGATTGCTTGTGTTTGATCATTCAAATTAATATCACTATTTTGTCTTGTTATAACTTCTCCTGGTTTCATTATCTAATTGGCTTATGTACTGTTACTAATTTTGTTCCATCAGGAAATGTAGCTTCAACCTGTACTTCTGGAATCATATCTTGAATTCCATCCATACAATCTTCTTTTTTTACAACATGAGCGCCTGTTTCCATTAATTCTGATACCATTTTTCCATCTCTTGCACCTTCTATGACAAAATCTGTTATCAAAGCTATAGCTTCTGGATAATTAAGTTTAACTCCTCTTTCTAAGCGGTTTCTGGCAACATTAGCTGCCATACTCACCATTAACTTATCTTTTTCTCTTGGTGTTAATTTCATTTATAAATACCAACTATTAGGAACTTTATCATGAATAA
>CACLBK010000005.1 GCA_902605135.1 uncultured Alphaproteobacteria bacterium | reverse complement strand
TGAAACTGGCAGTGTTGAATTTATAGATAGAGAAGAATCTCAATCTGAAAGGCCTGAGTTAAGTTCTGCTCGTGTGGTAATATCTGGCGGCAGAGGTTTACAAAGTGCTGAAAATTTTAAACTTTTAAATGAAATAGCTGATAAGCTTAATGCTGCAGTCGGTGCATCTCGGGCTGCTGTAGATGCTGGTTACGTATCAAATGATTATCAAGTCGGGCAAACTGGTAAAGTAGTTGTTCCTGACTTGTATATTGCAGTAGGTATTTCAGGTGCTATACAGCACTTAGCGGGTATGAAAGAAAGTAAGGTTATTGTTGCAATTAATAAAGATGAAGAAGCACCAATATTTAACGTTGCAGATTATGGATTAAATGCTGACTTATTTGAAGCCTTGCCTCAATTATCTTCTGAACTAGATAAATTAAATACTATTCAACAATAAATTAATTTATTACAATAACTAAAATGGAAGTAGAACGAGAGTCAATGGACTATGATGTAGTGGTCGTAGGTGCTGGCCCATCTGGCCTTGCAACTGCCATAAAAATCAAACAGTTAAACCCAGAAATAAATGTATGTGTATTAGAAAAGGGATCAGAAGTTGGCGCTCATATTTTAAGTGGTAATGTCTTTGAAACAAGAGCACTTGATGAGTTAATACCAGATTGGAGAACTAAAGATTCTCCTATTAAAACTAAAGTAACAAAAGAAAAATTTTTATTTTTATCAAGAAAACGTTCGTTAAATTGGCCCACCTGGCTTTTACCTAGTGTTCAGAAAAATCATAAAAATTATATTATTAGTCTTGCAAACTTATGTAGGTGGCTTGCTAGTGAAGCTGAAAATTTAGGAGTAGAAATTTTTCCAGGCTTTGCAGCATCTAAAATATTATATTCAGAAGATAATTATGTAATTGGTGTTCAAACTGGTGATATGGGTATTGATAAAGAAGGTATGAAAAAAAATAGTTTTGAACCTGGTCTTAATATTAATGCTAAGGTAACTGTATTTGCTGAAGGTTGCAGAGGTCATTTAGGAAAGGAACTAATTAGAAAATATAATCTATCAAAAAATAAGTCACCACAACAATATGGAATTGGCTTTAAGGAAATTTGGGAAATAGATGACAGTCAACATGATGAAGGTCTTGTTATGCATACTGCAGGATGGCCATTAGACAATGCAACCTATGGAGGTAGTTTTTGTTACCATGCTGAAAATAAACAAATTTTTTTAGGATACGTCATTGGGCTTGATTATAAAAATCCTTATTTATCACCCTATGATGAATTTCAAAAATTTAAAACTCATCCAGCAATAAAAAAAATCCTCACCAATGGAAAGCGTATTGCTTATGGAGCAAGAGCACTTATTGAAGGTGGTATTCAAAGCTTACCCAAAATGTATATGCCAGGAGCATTACTAGTTGGTTGTGACGCAGGTACTCTAAATATGCCAAAGATAAAAGGATCTCATACTGCAATGAAAAGCGGGATATTGGCAGCTGAAACAATTAATGATTATCTCAATAAATCAACTCCACTTTCAGCATATGAAGATAAATTTAAAAATTCGTGGCTTTATAAAGAATTATTTGCTGCTAGAAATGTAAAACCAAGTTTTAATTGGGGTTTAATACCAGCAATAATCTTTACAGGTATTGATCAAATAATATTTAGAGGTAGACTTCCTTTTACACTAAAACATAAACATGCTGATCATGAATCATTACAATTATCAAAAGATTCAAAAAAAATTGAATACCCTAAATATGATGGAATATTCACTTTTGATAAAACTAGTTCTGTTTATTTAACAGGAACAAACCACGAAGCTGATCAGCCAGTGCATTTACAATTGAAGGATAAAGAATTACCAATAAAATTTACTCTAAATGCTTATGATGAGCCTTCTCAAAGATATTGTCCAGCTGGTGTTTATGAAGTTGATAAGACAGATATTCAAAATCCTAAATTTGTAATTAACGCCCAAAACTGTATTCATTGTAAAACATGTGATATAAAAGAACCATCACAAAACATTAATTGGGTTGTACCAGAAGGAAGTGGAGGACCAAATTATGCGAATATGTAATTTTTTATAAACTGATCAAATATATTCATTATGACTAAAAATAAAATTGTATTTACTTTTGCAACTGCAGAAGTAAATTTTATTAGCCAAATATTTATTAAAATTACCGAATTATGTACTGGTAAATTAAAATTAAAAAAATTGTATGATGAATATTTATCTGAGAATAGACCACCAGAACTTTTTTGGGATGATGCAGTAGATAAACTAAATCTCACTTTAATAACTAATTTTCAAGATGGTAGTTATATTCCAAAAAAGGGACGATTAATTGTTATAGCAAATCATGCTTTTGGAGTTGCTGATGGAGTATCAATATGCTCAGCTATTTCAAAAGTGAGGCAGGATTATAAAATGGTTACTCATAAAGTTTTAAGACAAGCAGAGGCAGTAAAAGATAAAATATTACCAATTGATTTTAATGAAACTAGAGAAGCTTTATTGACAAACATTAGTACTCGTAAAGAAGCTGAAAAGGTTTTGCACAATGAAGGAGTTCTAGTTCTTTTTCCTTCCGGCACAATAGCAACTAAACATAACTTAAAAAAGAACACAAAAGCTGATGATGGTGAGTGGAAACAATGGGTATCAAAGCTAATTCTTAAAACCAAAAGCCCTGTTTTACCAATTTTTTTTGATGGCCAAAATAGTCAACTCTACCATATTGCAAATAAAATAGGCCAAACATTTAGATATTCTTTGTGTATGTATGAACTTAGAAGAAAAATAGGTGATAATATTTACATGTATTTTGGCTCACTTATACCATACGAAAACCTTGAAAGGATTGGAGATATTAAGCAAATTACTCAATACTTAAGATCAACAACCTATTCTTTAGATCCAGAATTTAATATTAATTAAATATTTATTTTTTATATTTGTCGATTTATAGAGTCCATATGGTAGGGTTTGTTGGATCACAAGCAAGAAGAAGAAGAAGAAATAGATTTTTACTAATTCTGTCTATTATTGTTATTTTTAGTATTTTTTTCTATCTGCCCTCTATAGATTTTTCAACTGACGATACAAAGCCTCCAATTGAAATAATTCCCAGCACTATAATTGATGAATCTAGTTTAAGATCAGAAATAGAAGAACTTAAACTTGAAGTATTTCAGAAAGATCAAAGATTAAAATTTAGAGATGATCAAATAAAAAATTTACGTAATGAAATACGAGGTTTAAATGACTCATTTGTTACAATTAAAAATGATTATGAAAAATCTCTAAACAATATATCAGATCTAGAAAATAATACCTTAGAAAATAATTCACAAAATATTGAGAAGCTTAGTACACTTGAAAATCAAATAATTGAATTAAAAAAACAATTATCAAAATATGAACTACTTGTAAAAAAATTAGAAACAGAATTAGCAAATGCTACATCTTCTGAAGATGTTCAAGAGGTAAATATTGAAAATTCAATTCTAAAATCAGAACTTAAACAAATTCAACAAAAGAATAGTAATTTTGAAGCTGAATTAGAAGAGTTAAGAAAATTAATTAAAAATAAAGATAAGGAATTAGAAGATTTAATTTATTTAAAAGATTTGCAACATCACGGCTAATTATTTATTTTTTTTTCTAAATAAATAAGGTTCTTCAAACTCCCCACTCCATATCCCTTTTTTTTGTTGTTTTGCCACTTCTTCCTCTTCAACATAATCCATTGAATAATAGCGATATGCAATTGCCCATCCATTAAGGACCATTTCACTATTTAAATCTAAATTATTTTTGTAGCAGATTCCAATAAATCTATTATATTGATCCTTACCGGTAGTAATACATTCAATTTTATTTTTACCTATTAATTTCTTTAAGAATTTAGTTGACTCAATACCACAATTCCAAACTTTATTATTTTTATTACATGTCTGATTTGTTTCAGGTGCATCAATAGCATGTAGTCTTATTTTATTTTTATAAATATGAATGGTATCACCATCAATTACTTTTGCTTTACCAAAGATAGTCTTACCAGATGAAACTGGACTAAAACAAATTAAGATAAATAATAGATTAAATATTAAGATTTTTACTGCCATCAATTAATAATTCGTAAACATATTTTGCATGGGATCTGTTTAAATGTAAGTCTAATGATGTAGCTTCTTTATCAGTATTATTTCTGATAAAAAGAATGGGAATTTTTAAAAATATTGTTTGAGCTACAGAAAAATTAGTTTCCAATATTTTTTCTAAGTTGGCAACAAGAAATTTAGAAAGTAATGTAAAGACTTGTTTACCTTCGAGTCGTATTACAGTTCTGTTAAATGAAACGTCAGTTATTGCTGTCTTTTCTGGATTGAGTTTTGATTCTAATAAAGAGATAATTTTATCTTTCTCATTTTCTGGCGTTATAACTAACCATTCATTAGGACCGAGCCACATAATATTAATATTATTATTATAAATTCTCACATTTGGCTCAATTGGTAATACTAAATTTAATACAGAGCCAATATTTTTCATAAATTCTTTATCTGAACTTTTGCCTCTAATATTAATTTTACCTGATAACTCTCTTTCTTCTATTGTTACTCCATTGTGATCTTTTTTATTTATATTCAAGACACTATTTAAGACTAAGCTCATTGATTTATCCTTTGATTTTTAGGATCAATAAATACAGGACTGGTTATTTCAACTTCAATATTTTCATTTTCCATAGGTGCAATTAAAACACTTCCCTTTTTTCCAATTCCACCCTTAATTAAAGCTAAAGCAAAAGAACTTTTTAAATTAGGTGAATAATAACTAGATGTAACGTGCCCAACCATTTTCATTGGTAAAGCTGTTATTTTTTCAACCAATTGTGATCCCTCTTCAAGAACTTTATTTGGATCTTTAGTTTTTAATCCAACTAATTGTTTCCTATCTTTTTTTATAGTATCACTTCTATATAACGCCCTCTTACCAATAAAATCATATTTTTTCTTACTAACAATCCAATCCATGTCCAGATCTATAGGTGTCACTGATCCATCTGTTTCTTGACCAACAATGATAAATCCTTTTTCAGCACGAAGTACATGCATTGCTTCAGTTCCATATGGAGTAATATTAAATTCCTTACCTTTATCTATACAAAGTTCCCAAAGATTCTTAGCATAGCCAGATGGAACATTTATTTCATAACACATTTCCCCTGTAAAGCTTATGCGCATGACTCTACACTTTATTCCATTAATATGAATATTTCTAAAACTCATATGAGGAAAATTTTCTTTAGAAAAATCAAAATCTGGAACTAATTTTTGCATCAATTTTTTTGAATTTGGACCATTTAAGCTTATTGTTCCATAGTTTTCTGTAACTGATGTTAGATATACTTCTAGTTCTGGCCATTCTGTTTGCAACCAATCTTCTAATTTTGACATAACTGATGCTGCATTTCCTGTTGTTGTTGACATAAGATAATGAAACTCATCTAATCTAGTTGTTACACCATCATCAATGACCATACCATCGTCACCCAACATTACCCCATATCGACATTTTCCAATTTCTAATTTTGACCAAGAGTTTGTGTAAACTCTATTTAAAAATTCACTGACATCTCTTCCTTTAATATCTATTTTACCCAAAGTTGATGCATCTAAAATACCTATACTATCTCTAGTTGCCTTTACTTCTCTATTTAATGCAAACTGAAAGCCCTCATTCTTCTTGGGATAATACCAAGCTCTTTTCCATTGACCTACATCTTCAAACAAAGCTTTATTATCAATATGCCATTGATGCATCGGACTTGTTCTTTCTAAATCAAAAAATTCTTTTACATGCCGTCCGGCAAGCGCACCAAAAGTTACAGGTTTATATGGTAAACGAAATGTTGTCGTACCTAATTCAGAAATTTCAGTATTTGTTAACTCTGAAATTATTCCAAGAGCATTAACATTACTAGTCTTACCTTGATCAGTTGCCATTCCTGTAGTTGTATATCGTTTAACATGTTCAATAGATTGAAAGCCCTCTTTTAAAGCTAATTTAATATCTTTTGCTGTAACATCATTTTGAAAGTCCACAAACATTTTAGTTCGCGAGATGTTATTTTTAGAAGTAATCCAAATATTTTGATGTTTACCATATTTTAGATTATCTGATTTATAATTTACCTCACCAATTTTATTTTCCTGGTTATCATTTAAATACATTAATGTATCTTCTTGAGTTTTTAATAATATTTCATTTAAATCATAATCACCATTGCAACTGCCAACACATAATGTGTCTTGATATATTTCACTAGGAATAAAACTTCCATCTGAATCTCTAAATTTTAGTTTTCCTTTTGATTGAGTAAATAAATGGACAGTAGGTGTCCAACCACCAGCGATTGCTAAAAGATCACATTTAATATTAATAGAAGATTTTTCATTATTTTTTTTAGTTGTAATTTTTTTTAATTTTATTTCTCTAATTTTTAATCTTCCAACAGTATCGCTAATTTCATACCCTCTAAGGATAGTAATACCTAATTTATTGGCTTTCTTAGGAAAATAACCATCACTATGGTCTCTAGCATCAACAATAGCTTCTACTTTTATACCCTGTTCAAAAAAATCTATTGCAGTTTCATAGGCACTATCATTGTTTGTAAAAAAAACTAAATTTTTTCCAGGTGAAACTCCATACTTATTTAGGTATTTTTTTGCACTGTTAGAAAGCATAATACCGGGTCTATCATTATTATTAAAAATTATTGGTCTTTCTATTGCACCTGTTGCAAGAATAACTTTTTTGATCTAATTTTCCAAATTCTTTCCTTAATATCATTTTTTTTGTTTAATCCTTTTTCTGGATCAATTTCCTGTACAGCTAATAATAAATTATAATTTAAATAAGCAAAACAAGTTGTATTTTTGATTATTTTTACATTTGGATTTTTTGAAAGTTTATCAATTATTTTATTTTTCCATTCATTAATTGGTAAGTTATCTATTTTAACATTTTCATTTTTCGTAGATAAAATTTCACCTCCAAGTTCGTCTTCTTGCTCAACTAGTAAAACTTTATAATTTTTACTTGCTGCAATTTCTGCTGAAACTAATCCACTTACTCCCGCTCCAACAACCAGAACATCACAATGATAATGAAAATGTTCGTATTTGTGGGGATCATCTTTTTTTGGAGATTTACCAAGTCCTGCAGCGTGTCTTATAAAAAATTCATATGCCTTCCAAAATTTTGGCGGCCACATAAAGGTCTTATAATAAAATCCCGCGGGAAAAAATGGGGATAGTAAATCATTTATAGCACCAGCATCAAATTTCACCGTCGGCCAATTATTTTGACTAAAAGCTTTTAAACCTTCATATATCTGAACCTCAGTTACTCTTCTATTAGGTTCGGTATATTCTTTAGTCTCAAGCTGAACAATTCCATTAGGTTCTTCACTGCCTGCTGTATAAATACCCCGCGGTCGATGATATTTAAAACTTCTTCCAACTAAGTGAACATCATTTGCAAGAAGTGCTGAAGCTAGGGTGTCACCTTCAAATCCAAAATATTCTTTATTATCAAAATAGAACCTAATAGACTTATTATTCTCAAGATTTTTATTATTTTTGTATCTCATCTTTATTTTTAAAATCTATCTTTTTTCGACGTTGATAAATTCCCTGATCCAATACTTGGCTCACCTGAAGGAGTAGCTGGAATATTTGCTTTTAATTTAGGAGGGGTTTCTCCCATCTTATATGCTGCGAGAATTTCATCCGTTGCGGTATTTCTTGCTAAATTAAACCATTGTCTACATCCATATTCATGGTTCCATCTTTCATAATGAATACCTTTTTCGTTCTTTCGCAAGAATAAATATTCTGCCCATTGCTCGTCAGAGAGTTCAGGGGGATTTTTTGGTCTTGCAATGTGAGCTTCACCTCCACAAGTAAATTCAGCTTGATCTCTTTCTCCGCAGTAAGGGCAATTTATTAAAAACATTATTTAATGAGCTACGGCAGCTGCACCATGTTCATCAACTAACTCACCGCTAGAAAATCTGTTTATTGTAAAAGGAGCATTTAATTCATGTGCTTGATCATTTGCTATAGTGTGGGCAAATACCCAGCCAGAACCCGGTGTAGCTTTGAAACCACCTGTTCCCCAACCACAATTAAAATATAATCCGTTTATGTGAGTCTTACTAATAATGGGGCTTGCATCAGGGCATATATCGACAATACCTCCCCAGTGACGAAGCATTTTCATTCTAGAAAATATTGGAAACAATTCAACTATTGCCATTAATGTATCTTCAACAATGTTGAAGCCACCTCTTTGAGTATATGAAGTGTATCCATCTGTTCCAGCACCAATAACTAATTCTCCTTTATCAGATTGAGATACATACGCATGAATTGTATTTGACATTACTACAGTATCAATAACTGGTTTTACTGGTTCTGAAACTAGAGCTTGTAATGGTTTACTCTCTAAAGGTAATTTGATACCTGCCATATTGGCAATAACACTGGTATGACCTGCAGCAGCTATTCCAATTTTATTTGAACTAATGGTTCCTTTTGTTGTTTCAATACCAGTTACATTTCCATTTTTTACATTAATACCAGTTACTTCACAATTTTGAATTATATCAACTCCCATTTCATCAGCTCCTCTTGCATAACCCCATGCAACAGCGTCATGTCTTGCAGTTCCTGCTCTTCTTTGCAGCGTTGCGCCTAAAACAGGATATCTAATGTTAGGTGAAGTATTTATTATTGGGCAAAATTCTTTAACTTTCTTTGTATCAAGCCATTCACAATCGATATCATTCAACCTGTTTGCATGCCAACGTCTTTTTAATTCTCTAACATCATGAAGATTATGAGCAACATTCAAAACTCCTCTTTGAGAAAACATAACGTTATAATTTAATTCTTGAGACATACCCTCCCAAAGTTTTAATGCATGCTCGTACAAAGCTGCGCTTTGATCCCATAAATAGTTCGATCTAATTATAGTCGTATTTCGCCCCGTATTTCCACCACCTATCCAACCCTTTTCAATTACTGCAATATTATTAATTCCATGGTTTTTTGCTAAATAGTAAGCAGTAGTTAAACCGTGTCCACCACCACCGACTATTATTGCATCATAATTTTTTTTTGGTTCAGGACTATTCCATGTCTTCTGCCAATTCTCATGATGACTTAAAGCGTTTCTAGCAATAGATAGAAATGAATATTTTTTGTTAAACATTATAACTCTTTATAGCAGTTTTAAAATAGACCTTCAATTTCTCCATGGTCATTTAGCTTTATCGAATTTGCCGCAGGCACACTTGGTAGACCTGGCATGGTCATAATATCGCCGCAGACAACCACTATAAATTCTGCTCCCGATGATAATCTTACTTCTCTAATAGGTAAAACGTGGCCAGTAGGGGCACCTTTTAAATTAGGATCAGTTGAAAAACTATATTGAGTTTTTGCAATACAAACAGGCAATTTGCCAAATCCTTTAGTTTCAAAATCCTTCAATTGTTGACGCACTTTTGTGTCTGCGACGACTTCACTTGCGTGATAAATCTCCTGTGCAATTTTTTCTATTTTTTTGAATAGAGTTAAATCATCTTCATATAAAAATTTAAATGTACTTTTACTTTCTTCACACATATCTATTACATTTTTAGCTAATTCTGTTGCACCATCACCACCATCAGACCAGTGGGTACACATAGAAGCCTTGACTCCTTGAGTTTTACAAAAATCTAGGACGGCATCAACTTCAGCTTTAGAATCAGTAACAAAATGATTAATTGCAACAGTTACTGGTAATCCAAATTTTCTTATGTTGTTTATGTGTCTTTCTAAATTTACTAAACCAATTTTAAGTGCATTTACATTTTCATTTTTCAAATCTTCTTTAGAGACATTTCCATGCATTTTTAGCGCTCTAATTGTAGCAACTAAAACCACACAATCAGGATTTAAATTTGATTTTCTACATTTTATATCAAGGAATTTTTCTGCTCCTAAATCAGCCCCAAAGCCTGCTTCAGTTACAACATAATCACTTAATTTTAAACTAGCTTTAGTTGCAATTACAGAATTACAACCATGAGCAATATTTGCAAATGGTCCACCATGAATTATAGCGGGATTATTTTCTAACGTTTGAGTTATGTTTGGTCTAATGGCATCTTTTAGTAATACTGTCATTGGACCTTGTGCATTTAAATCTTTTGCATAAATAGCTTTTTTATCTCGTGTATAAGCAATTGTTATATTTCCTATTCTCTCTTCAAGATCTTTTAAGTCTTTTGCTAAGCAGAAAATAGCCATTATCTCCGATGCAACAGTAATATCAAAACCATCTTGTCTAGGATATCCATTTGCAACTCCTCCTAAATCAACAACAATAGATCGAAGCGATCTATCATTCATATCCATTACTCTCTTCCAAACAACTCTTCTAACATCAATATTCAATTTATTTCCCCAGTAGATATGATTATCAATTAATGCAGAAAGTAAATTATGAGCTGACGTAATTGCATGAAAATCTCCAGTAAAATGCAGATTAATTTGTTCCATTGGAACTACTTGAGCATAACCGCCACCAGCTGCCCCACCTTTCATACCGAATGATGGTCCAAGACTCGGCTCTCTTAAACAAACAATAGATTTTTTTCCTAATTTATTAAGACCATCACTTAATCCAACAGAAGTTGTTGTTTTACCTTCTCCTGCTGGTGTTGGAGTTATTGCTGAGACTAGAACGAGTTTACCATCTTTATTTTTATTAAGTGACTCTATGTACTCCAAGTTTATTTTAGCTATGTGACGACCCATAGGACTAAATGCTTCTGGTGTATCTGGTACATCAAGCCCCTTTAGAATTTCACTAATAGGTTTCATTTTAGCTTTTCTTGCTATTTCAATATCTGACATGAGACTCCTAAATAATAAGATAATTGATCTATAGATTAACTTTTATTTCAAACAACTTTTGTTTCATTAAAAGATTAAAAAATTGTGAAGAAGCTAATTTAACTCGAATTTCTGTCTATTATTATAAGAAAAATCTGAGTTATTAAATTGATTTAACCACTCAGATGTTTTTTTCATACCACCAAAAGCGTAGAAGTGAATTTTTTCAAGTTTAGAGTCTTTGTTTATTTCGCTATGTTCGGCAAGATCATAAATTAATTTATCAGGAGTGTTCAATGTCGCAAGCTTAGTTAAGTTAAAAGCCTGTTTTGTAATAAATCTCAAAGAATTTCCAATACCGCAAGACCTTGCATAATTTATTAATGTTTTAATAGAAGCAGGGCCGGGTATCCCAGCATGGATTGGTAATGTATTTCCAATTTTTACTAAGTGTTTTTCCCATTCGATTAAAGATTTAGCTTCAAAAAAAAATTGTGTTGCTAAATACATTTTAAAATCAACATTTTTTGCAAAATCATTCTTTTGTTTAATTGCTAAATCTAAATTTTCATTTGAAATATCTGGGCTTCCTTCGGGATGCCCAGCCACACCTACAAATTGATAATTATATTTTGATAGAAAATCTGTTTTTAAAACATCAATTGAAGAAGAGATTTCGCCAGCCTGATTTCCACCACCACCAATAATTAACATTTTTGAACACCCAGATTCATTTGCAAGTTCACCAATATATTTTTCTAAGTCATTTTTATTTACAATAGTTCTCGCAGGTAAATGGGGTATTACCTCATAACCTTCTAATTTTAATTTTTTTGCTGTTCTGATAACATTTTTTGAATTTTCATCTGGTAAATAAGTTATATAAATGTCATGATTTTTATCAAGAAATTCAGTAAAGCTTCCATATTTTTCGTAAACATTTGGAGTTGTTTCTATAGAATAACTATTGAGAAACTTTTTAACAGTATTAATGGTTTCTTTAGACATAAATTTTTAAAGTTTTTTATATTAATTAGATAAATGAACAACAAGTACTTTACTATAATTACTTTTTATCAATTCAAAATAATTAAAGATAAAAAAAATATTATTACTAAACTTAAAGATTTTTGCAAATTTAATAAAATAAAAGGTACAATATTGATCGCTGATGAAGGCATTAATGGAACAATTGCTGGTTTAGAGAAAAACATAAATTCTTTGATTCTATATCTTGAAAATTTTAGCTTTAAGAAACTTAATCTTAAACGATCAAAATATAAATATATGCCTTTTCAAAAACTTAAAATTAGAAATAAAAATGAAATAGTCACATTAAGAACCAAATTTGCTAATCCTACAAAAATATCTGGGAAAAAAGTTAAATACAATCAATGGAATAAAATAATTAAAGACAAAGACACTATTGTGATTGATGTAAGAAATGAATTTGAGGTTAAAATAGGATCTTTTAAAGGAGCAATTAATCCAAAAACTAAAAGTTTCACTGACTTTAAATCTTTTGTTCAAAAAAAACTAAATAAATCAAAAGACAAAAAAATTGCGATGTTTTGCACTGGAGGTATCAGGTGTGAAAAGGCTTCATCTTATATGATGATGAATGGTTTTAAAGATGTTGCTCAGTTAGATGGAGGTATACTTAAGTATTTAGAAAAAATTCCAAAAAAAGATTCAATGTGGCATGGTGAATGTTTCGTATTTGATGGAAGAGTATCTCTGAAAAATGAATTAAAAGATGGATCCTACAAACTTTGCCATGCTTGTTGGTTACCGATTAGTCATAAAGATACTTATAATAAATATTATAAACCAGGTGTATCTTGTCATAATTGTTTTGATAAAACATCTGACGAAAAGAAAAACAACTTACTTGAAAGACATCAACAAATTAAACTTGATAAGAAAAGAGGAAATTTTAATCGTTTTATTAAGCAGTCAATTTCTGATTATGAATAAATAATACTTTATTTCATATAATTATTCTGTATAGACACCTCATGGCAAAAAAAACTTCATTCGCTCTTAAACAACTAATACCTGAAGAAAATCCAAAAACAGGAACTAAATATATTGTAAGAAAACCTACAAAAGGATTGAAAGTTGCTGAAAAACTTCGAATGAAAAAATATGATCCTGTGTTAAAAAAACACGTTTGGTTCGTAGAAAAAAAAATGCCTCCTCATAGTAAATAATAGATTTACCTCTTTAATTTATTCTAAATTAACATAATTTAATCTCATGGTAGCCACTTATGGAATTCATTGGTTTAGACAAGATTTGCGATTACAAGAAAATCCATCTTTATTGTCACTTTCAAAAAAAGTTGATCAGATAATTCCAATTTATATTTTTGATTTAAATCAAAGAATTGGATCCACATCTAAATGGTGGTTAGAAAAATCTTTAATTAGTTTGTATGATTCAATACAAAAGCATAATGGCAAACTAAATATATTTGCTGGTGATCCAGAGAAAATTATATCTTCAATATTAAATAATTCAAATGTTGAATGTGTATCTTGGAATAGACTATATGATCCATACTCAATTAAAAGAGATACTATAATTAAATCTATAGTTACTGCATCTAAAATAGAATGTGACTCGCACAATGGATATCTTTTAAATGAACCTTGGAATATTAAAAATAAAAGTGGAACCTTTTTTAAAGTATTTACCCCTTACTGGCGACATTGTGATGAACTGCTAAAACAAAAAGAAAATAAATTAAAAAAAACAAAAATAGATTATACCAATTCAAAATTTAAAAATGAAACAACTATACAAGATTTAAATCTAACAAACAAAAAAGAGCAATGGATCAAAAAAATTGAAAAATATTGGATACCCGGTGAAAGTTATGCAAGATTACAATTAAAAAAATATATTTCAGAAAAAGCAAATAACTATTCAGTTGGAAGAGATAGGCCTGATAAAGATTTAACTTCAAAATTATCACCTTATCTTCATTTTGGAGAAATATCTGCTTTGGAAGTTTATGATACCGTAAATAATGAAAAAAAAATTGATCCTGAAAATAAAAAAAAATTTCTTGCTGAACTTGGCTGGAGAGATTTTTCTTACAATCTTTTGTTTCATTATCCAGATATGACCCATAAACCTATACAAACTAAATTTAATAAATTTCCATGGATAAAAAATGATAAAAATTTATCATTATGGCATAATGGAAAAACTGGTATTCCAATTGTTGATGCTGGAATGAGACAGCTATATAAAACAGGTTGGATGCATAATAGGGTAAGAATGATTGTGGGGTCATTTTTAACAAAAAATTTATTGTTGCACTGGAAAAATGGAGAAGAGTGGTTTTCTGATACTTTAGTTGATGCAGACGTTGGTTCTAATTCTGCAGGTTGGCAATGGATATCTGGTTGTGGTGCTGATGCAAGTCCATATTTTAGAATTTTTAATCCAATTTTGCAGGGTCAAAAATTTGATCCAGATGGTGATTATGTCAAAGAATTTGTTCCTGAGTTGAATAATATTCCAAAAAAATATATTCATAATCCTTGGGAGATATCTAAGGAAGATCAAAAGAAATATAATTTTGAGATTGGTACTTCGTATCCATCACCAATTGTAGATTTAAAAGAAACAAGAAATAGAGCACTAGCAGCATTTAAAACTATTAGTTAATGTGAAAGAAAAAATAGCAATTATTGGTTCTGGTATTTCAGGAATAAGTGCAGCTTACCTTTTGTCCTCTAAATACGATGTTTATTTATTTGAAAAAAATAATAGATTGGGTGGACATACAAGAACTATCTATGTTGAAGAATCAACAAAGACAATCCCAGTCGATACAGGGTTTATTGTATTCAATGAAAATAATTATCCAGATTTAACAAATTTTTTTAAATTACTTGATGTGAAATGCACAAATTCAGATATGTCTTTTGCCGTATCAAATCAAGATCCTATAATTGAATATAGTGGTAAAAATATCTTTTCTCTTTTTGCTAATTTTAGAAATATCTTTTCTTTTAATTTTTTTAAAATGTTATTTGAAATAAGAAAACTTTATTTATTGTGTAACAGCTTGAATGTTACTGATTTAGAACAAACTGAAACTTTAAATGATTTTTTAAAAGCTAATAATTTTTCAACATATCTAATAAATTATCATATTTTACCTATGATATCATCTATATGGTCAAGTAATGTAAGTGATGTAAAAAACTTTCCTCTTATATCATTCATAAATTTTTTCAAAAATCATGCTTTATTTAATTTAAAAAAAAGACCTCAGTGGAAATACGTAGAAGGTGGAAGTAATGAATATATAAAAAAAATTATTAATAAAAATTTTTTTGAATATGAAAAAAATTTCAAAATTAAAAAAATTCTTAGAGAAAATAATAAAATTAAAATAGTAGATGATAAAAATAATATATTAGAATTTCATAAAGTAATATTTGCAACCCATGCAAATCAAGTATTAGATATTTTGGAAAAACCGACACAAGAAGAAGTAAAAATATTTTCACAATTTAAATATTCAACTAACTCAGCAATACTCCACTCCGATCAATCTTTAATGCCTAATTCAAAAATTGCTTGGTCAAGTTGGAATTTTTTAAATAAATCTTCATCTTCTAAATTTACTTTAACTTATTGGATGAATCTCTTGCAAAAATTGCCAACTAAGCAAGATTATTTTGTAACTGTTAATCCTTATAAAAAGCCTAAAAATATAATTAATGAAACAACCTTTGATCACCCAATATATACTACAGATACTATTTTAGCTCAAAAAAATGTCATGGAAATTCAAGGAAAGAATAATACTTTTTTCTGTGGAGCTTACCTAGGATATGGTTTTCATGAAGACGGTATTCAATCATCTTCTTATATTTGTAAATTATTACATTGTGATTTACCTTGGAAGAGAGGGAAAAATTTTTATAATAGACTACAAATTAATTTTGAATGATTTCTCAAATTTTATTATCTAGTATTATACATAAAAGATTTATTCCATTTAAACACACATTGAAATATGAGGTACCAAGTCTTTTCATTAATTTGGATAATCTTGATCACTTAGGTAAAAACTATAAACTTTTTTCATTAAACTCTTTTAATCTCTTTTCTATTTATGAAAATGATCATGGATATAGAGACAAAAGGTCAATAAAGACATTCGTTACAGATTCTCTCTCAAAATTTAATATTAAATACAAACATCTTAATATAATGATATTATGTTTTCCAAGAATTTTAGGATATGTATTTGACCCCTTGTCAATTATCTATTGTTATGATGATAAAAAATTAATATCTATTTTTTATGAAGTCAAAAATACGACCAATGAACAACACACCTATATTTTTAAAGGAAACGTAAATTTTGAAGATTTTAAATTATCTCATGAATGTGCTAAACAGTTTTACGTGTCTCCATTCATAGAAATGGAAGCAAATTATAAATTTTTTAATCAAATGCAAAAAGATAAAATAAATATTAATATTGATCTATATGATATAAATAATAAAAAAGTTCTAACAGCTTCTCAGCATGGTAAATTTATAGATTTTAACTCCAAAAATATGCTTAAATTTTTATATTATAATCCACTTTTAGGTTTTAAGGTAATGGTAGGAATTCTTTATGAGGCGCTAAAAATAATTTATAAAGGTGGAAAATATTATGCACGAAAAAAGAAACCAAATGATACAGTAAGTTTTGAAGGTAATTTTTAGATGAATTTTTTTAAAACAAATTTCGATAAAACTGTCGAAAAATTATTAGTAAACTTTTTATCTAAAATTCGATATGGAAAATTAACAGTACAATTTCCTACTGGTGAAGTGAGAGTATTTGTTGGAAAAGAAAAGGATATATCTGCAAGCATTACAATTAATAACTATAATTTTCTAAATTTAATTTTCAGAAAAGGTTCTGTAGGTTTAGCAGAAGCTTATATGAATGGTTATTTTTCTAGCCCAGATTTAACTAATTTATTACTATTTTCCCACAAAAATGAGAGTTATTTTTTAGAAAGTATAAATACTAATCTTTTTTTTGCAGCCTTTGCCAAATTAAAACATTTTTTAAATAACAATTCAAAATCACAAAGTAAAAAAAACATTAAATATCATTATGATTTAGGAAATAATTTTTATGAAAAGTGGTTAGATAAGACCATGACCTATTCTTCAGCCCTTTTTGATAATAAGAATACCAACTTATCAGATGCACAATTTAACAAATATAGAAAAATTGCTGAAACTTTATCATTAGATTCAAATTCTAAAACTTTAGAAATTGGATGTGGATGGGGAGGGTTTTCTGAATTTGTAGCGAAAAATTATAATTGCTCAGTAGACGCTATAACAATTTCTAAAGAACAATACGATTATGCTTCTAGGAAAATTCAAAATGAAGGTTTGTCTGAAAAAGTATCGGTTATATTTACGGATTATAGAGATATAAAAAAAAAATATTCAAATATAGTTTCAATTGAAATGTTTGAGGCTGTTGGCAAAAAATACTGGCATAATTACTTTGATACAATTCACAATTCTCTCAGCGAGGGTGGCATGGCTGCACTACAAGTCATAACAATTGATGAACAAAAGGCAAAAGATTATCAAAACAGACCAGACTTTATTCAACAATATATTTTTCCAGGTGGAATGCTTCCAACTAAAAAACAATTTGAATATTCAGCAAAACATGTTGGGCTAAAATGTATTGAAAATTTAAGCTTTGGCGGGTCCTATGCAAAAACACTAAAAATGTGGAACAAACAATTTCAAAAATCTTGGAATGATTTATCAAAGTTTGGTTTTGATATTAAGTTTAAAAGAATGTGGGAGTTTTATTTCTCTTATTGTGAAACAGGTTTTTCAAATAGTTCAACTGATGTTTCTCATTTTTTAATACAAAAATAGAAATGCAAAAATTAAAAGTATTTTTAGTCTTAACTGGCTATCAAATAACTTGGTTAGCTTGTGTATTTGGTGAAACAAAATTTACTAATCCTATGCTAGGTTTATGCGTTGGAATTATTTTTCTATTAACTTATTTTTATTTCAATCATAATAAACAAAAATTTATTAAGATTTCACTCTTGATTTCAATTCCAGGATATATTTTTGATACTTTATTGGTTTATTTTCAAATATATGATTTTGAAACTATTGTTAAAGTTGGCACCTTGCCATTATGGATGATTGTTTTGTGGTTAAGTTTTAGTACTCTTTTTGATGAAATTCTTACTCTTTTTAAGAGTTATAAAATTTTAGGAATTATTTTAAGTGGAGTATTAGGTCCTTTAACCTACTATCTTGGTGAACCCATAGGGGTTATAAAAATATACAATTTTCATGTTTTCGTTATTTCAATGATATTGTTTTGGATGATCTTGATGTTCTACTATCTAAATTACGTTTTAAAAGATAATTAGTTTTCTTGATCTACTTTTTTTGTTCTAGTTCTATTTAAAGTTCTTTCTAGATCCTGATAACTACATAGACCAACATCCATTGGACTCTTTGTCTCAAGAATTGCCTCTCTGTATGTGCCATTTTTTATAGCCTCAACCGTATTTTTTGTTGAGCCAGTAAGTTTTGCAATTTGAGAGCTACTTAATTCGGTTGGATATCTTTTGATAAGCCACAATATAGCGTACGGCTTTTCTTGTCTCAATGAAAGAGGTGTGTATTTAGAGTCTTTTTTTCTTGGTGGTAAATCTTCAATTACATCAGACTTAATAAGATTTAATCGAGCTTCATTATCTTTTTCACATCTTTCAATTTCTTCTTTTGTTAATTGATTATTATCAATTGGATCATAGCCTCTCATACCAACAGCAACTTCTCCATCAGCTATTCCTTGAACTTCTAATTCATGTAATCCACAGAAGTCAGAAATTTGATCAAACGTTAAAGCAGTATTTTCTACTAACCATATTGCTGTTGCTTTTGGCATTAAAGGATATTTCATAATTGTCTGATATAATATAATCAAAAAATAATATATAACAAAATATAACTATGACAGATTTTTTTGAAATTGATGAAAAGCAAAAGACAGTTAAAATATTAAATTTGGATGATTTCAGTATTGAAGATTTGCAAAACTATACTTCTGAACTTGAAACTGAAATATCCAGAGTTAAAGATGAGATAAAAAAGAAAGAAAATTCAAAACTTAATGCTGAAAAGTTTTTTAAATAATTATTTATTAATTTTAAGACCTTTAAATCTTTTTTGAAATCTTGCTACTTGTCCTTCAGATTCATTAAGACCTGCCTTCCCACCAGTCCATGCAGGGTGAGATTTAGAGTCAATTTCTAACTTAAGTGTATCACCTTCTTTTCCCCAAGTAGATCGAGTTTTAAAAGTAGAACCATCAGTCATAACAACATTTATTTCGTGATATTTAGGGTGAATATCTTTTTTCATGCTTTGCTTATATTTATAAAGATTTTAAAGTAAAGTAAGTTTTTCAACTAATTTTTTATGAATTTTATTATTTGAAGCAACTAGATCACGAGAATTTGTTTTCCAGGCATTTCCGTCAATGCTTGAAATTTTCCCACCAGCCTCTTTAACTAATAAAACACCTGTTGAAACATCCCACAAATTTAGATCTTTTTCCCAAAAACCATCTAATTTACCAGAGGCAACATAAGCCAAATCAAGGCCTGCCGATCCAAGTCTTCTTATTCCTGCAGAAGATTTTAGGATTTCATCAACTTCACTTAAATAGTTTTTATAAATTCTATCACCAAATGGAAGGCCAGTGCCTATCAAGCAATCTGAAAAAATTTGCCTATTTGATACTCTAAGTCTACTATTATTACACCATGAACCTTTACCTTTTGAACTCCAAAAAAATTCATTTAAAATTGGATTATAAATTACACCGTCAGTAATTTCATTATTCGTCATTTTGGCAACAATAATTCCAACATGAGGTATTCCATGAATAAAATTTGATGTTCCATCAATTGGGTCTATAATAATGGTGTTTTCATCACCTTTAATTTCACCAGTTTCTTCAGTTATGTAAGTATAATCTGGATAATAATATTTTAGAGTTTCTAAAAGTGTTTTTTCTACTTTAATATCTGCATTTGTTACAAAATCTCCAACTGATTTAGATTGTATTTGTAAATTTTCTAATTCTCCAAAATCTCTTAATAATATTTTACCAGCTTTTTTAACTGCTTTTTCAAAAATATTAATTACAGCAGGCTGCATTAATTTTTTGATTTTTCAATATAACTACCGTCAATTGTACTTATTACTATTTTATCATTAACTGCAATAAACTGAGGTACAGATGTTTTAATATTCTTTTCTAAAGTAGCTGGTTTATATGATGAAGCAGCTGTTTGACCTTTTACAACACCCTCAGTTTCTATAACAGTTAATACAACATTATCAGGTAAATCAATGCCGACTGGTTTTTCATTATAGAAATTAATAATAACATCACTATTCTCAACTAAAAATTTTGATTGATCTTCTGTTAATATATCTAAACCAAGTTCTATTTGTTCATATGTTTGTTTGTCCATGAATATATAATTATTATTATCGTCATAAAGATACTGAAATTCTTTTTCATCAAGAATAGCCCTCTCTACTGTTTCTGATGATCTAAACCTACTATTCATTTTAGTACCTTCTTTTATTTCTTTAAGTTCTGCCTGTAAGTAGGCGCCACCCTTACCAGGTTGAGTATGCTGGGTTTTCAAAACTTTCCAAAGTTTATTATTAATCTCCAAGATATTTCCAACTTTAATTTCATTTCCATCTATTTTCATAGTCTTATCTTTAATTTTTTTTGTATATTTTTAATTTTTGTAAGATCTACTACATCAAAAGTTGGATTTAATAAAACCTTATTTTTTTTTGAAATTTGACTAATTTTATTTAAGATCATTTTATTATTTTTTAATTTTAAATAATCAATATTTTCGTGAGTTAATAATATGCTAAGACCTTGATCATAGCCTGAGTCAACAAAAAACTTAATTTTGTGTTTCTTATATTTATTTTTAGTATGGTTTATTAGTGTTCTTAGCCACTCTATTCCAAACCCTTTAATTAAAAAATATTTTATAAATATAATCGAAGTTTTGAACTTTGATTTTCGAAATTCTATTAAATTTTCAATTTGTGTTAGTGTTGATACTGCAAAACAAATTTTTTTAGGCACTAAATAAATTTTTTAAGATCAGCCATAGTGTCTACCATTCTATTTGAGAATCCCCATTCATTATCATACCACGATAAAACTCTACAGAATTTATCTTTGACAACTTGTGTTTGACTCATATCAAATACAGAACTGCTTGAATTATGATTAAAATCAATTGAAACTAGAGGTAATGAGTTTGTTGTTAGAATTCCATTTAATTTTTTAGTTTTTGAAGCTTGAAGAACTATAGAATTAATTTTTTCTGGGCTAGTTTTTTTCTTACTTACAAATGTAAGATCTATAAGTGAGACATTAGGAGTAGGTACTCGAATAGCTGTTCCATCTAGTTTACCTTTTAATTTTGGTAAGACTAGACTCAAAGCTTTTGCCGCTCCTGTAGAAGTTGGAATCATTGACTCAGCTGCAGCCCTTGCTCTTCTAAAGTCAGAATGGGTTTGATCAACAGTTCTTTGATCACCCGTGTAACTATGAATTGTTGTCATGAAACCACTTTCAATTCCTAATTTTTCATCAAGAACCATAGCTAAAGGAGCAAGACAGTTAGTAGTACAAGATCCATTTGAAATTACATTATGATTTTTTTTAATAGTATCGTTGTTTACACCTTGAACAATTGTGGCATCTACATTTGAAGCTGGTGCTGAAATAATAACTTTTTTTGCTCCTGCATTTAAATGAGAAATCGCCTTTTCTTTTGAAGTAAAAACACCACTACATTCAAGGACAACATCTACCTTGAGTGATTTCCAAGGAAGGTGATTTGGATCTCTTTCA
The DNA here is from genome assembly GCA_902605135.1 of uncultured Alphaproteobacteria bacterium. Classification (GTDB taxonomy): domain Bacteria; phylum Pseudomonadota; class Alphaproteobacteria; order HIMB59; genus CACPNW01. The sequence goes on along the minus strand of CACLBK010000005.1, from coordinate 29,050 downwards.
GAATAAAAATTAATTTTATGTTTACCAATTTTTAATCCATTTTTGATTGAACTAATCTCATCTTTAAGAATACCGTGAACACTGTCATATTTAAGTAAGTGAGCACTGCTCTCAACACTTCCTAGTTCATTAATAGCTACAATATTAATATCTTTAGGATTTTTTTCTAATAAAGCTCTAAAAACAAGTTTTCCAATTCTTCCAAATCCATTTATTGCAACTTTCATATTTCTCCTTTTTATAAAGTTTTAATTATTTTTTCAATTAAGTAATCATCTGTTATCTTAAAGTGCTTATATAAATCTTTATATGGACCACTTTCACCAAAAGTTGACATACCAACAAAATTTTCATTTTTAATATATTTTTCCCAACCATTTATTACTCCAGCTTCAATAGCAAAAATAGGTTTTGTTCCTAAAATTTCATTTTTATAACCATCATCATTTTTCTCAAACAATTCAAATGAAGACATGCTTACAACTCTTATCTTTAAATTATTGTTTTCAAAAAGTTTATTTGATGCAGAGCAAGCAATCTCAACTTCAGAACCAGAAGATAAAATTGTTGCATCATATTCTTTAAAATCTCTTATTTTATAAGCACCTTTATTTACAAGATTTTCTTTGCGATTATCTTTTTGTAACATCGGTAGATTTTGTCTTGTTAAAACTAAGATTGTTGGTCCAGTATTGTTGATTGCACATTCCCATGCTTCTATAGTTTCTATAATATCACATGGCCTTATGACTGTTAAATTTGGTATCGCCCGTAAAGATGCAATATGTTCAACTGGTTGGTGAGTCGGTCCGTCTTCTCCCAATCCTATTGAGTCATGCGTCATTACATAAATAACTGGTATGCTCATAATAGCTGACAATCTAATTGAAGGTCTGCAATAATCGGTGAATACCAAAAATGTTCCTCCGTATGGAATTAAACCTTTATGTAAAGCTATACCATTCATTACTCCAGCCATTCCATGTTCTCTGATTCCGTAATGAATATAATTTCCATTAAAATTATTAGATGTAATTACATTCATATCTTTTGCTTTAGTGTTATTTGATCCAGTAAGATCAGCAGAACCACCAATAAGATTTTTTTGATAGTTTGAAATTAAGTTTAACGTTAGTTCACTTGATTTTCTAGATGCACAATTTGTTTGATCATTAAAATGTTCAAATTTTAATTCTCTAAGTTTTTCTGGAAGTTTTGAATCAATTTTTTGAGAATAACTATCTTTAAAATTTTTACTTTCAATTAATTCTTTATTTTTTGATAACCAAGATTTTCTTGATCCATCATTTCTTTTATAGAAATTTCTCCATTCATTTAATAAATCCTCTGGAATTTCAAATGGTGAATAATTCCATTTTAATTTTTTTCTTGTTAAACTAATTTCATCTTCACCAAGAGGCGAACCATGTGATGAAGCAGAACCCTCTTTATTTGGAGAGCCGAAACCAATTTTAGTTTTACAAGATATAATTGTTGGAGCATCACTCTGTTTTGCTTGAATTGTAGCTTGATCAATTTCTTCATAGTTATGACCATCTATTTCTATTATATTCCAATTATAACCTTCAAATCTTTTATTCACATTGTCTGAAACTGAAAGTTCAGTTGAACCATCTATAGAAATAGAATTATTATCAAAAAACATAATAAGCTTATTTAATTTTAAATGTCCTGCTAGACTACACGCTTCATGGCTTAAACCTTCCATTAAGCATCCATCTCCTGCAAAAACATAGGTGTGATGATCAATTAATTCTTTTCCAAAATTATTTGATAGTTTTTTTTCTGCTAACGCCATTCCAACTGCATTTGCTAAACCTTGAGATAGAGGACCGGTAGTTGTTTCTATTCCTTTTGCACTTCCGTATTCTGGGTGACCTGCAGTTTTATTATGTAATTGTCTAAAATTTTTAATTTGATTTATGTCAATGTCTTTATAGCCTGTTAAATATAAACAAGAATATAAAAGCATTGAGCCATGTCCATTGGAGATAATTAATCTATCTCTATCAATCCAATTTGGGTCATTTGGATCAAACTTTAAATGACTTTTATAAAGAACTGTGGCAATATCAGCCATACCCATGGGCATACCAGGATGACCAGACTTTGCTTTTTCCACTGCATCAATTGATAAAAATCTAATACAATTTGATAATTGTCTTAGATTTTTGATATTATTTAAATTATTCAAATACTTACCTTTATGATTAATGTAAAATTATTTAATATGTGTTCATTAACGTGACAACTATAAAATTACAAACTATAAAATTATAATGGAGATACAAAAAAAAATTACAGATCTAAAGGAAAACTTAAATAATCTAAGATCATCTTTAGAAGATTTTGGGGATCATCATAATTCCAAAAAACAAAAGATTAAAAATCTTGAAAATGAAATTAAAAATTTACGAAAACAAATGTCTGAGTACATTGATGAATTGGAACTTCTAATTAATAAATAACTATGCCTTTTTATAAGACTAAAATTTTAAACAGAGAAATTTCATTAGAATATGAAGAAAAAGATGAAACAAAAATTATAGAATCAATTAAGTTAATTAATAAAAAAATAGATAATAAATTACAAAATCCAAAATATTCAAATGGAAAAATAAGTGATACTATATTGTTATCACTTCTCTCTATTGAGCTTCAAGCAGAGCTTTCTGAAAAATTAAATATACAAAAAAGTACAGAAATAAATGATGCCAAAAATGAAGAATATCTTAAGAGCAATTTAGAACTTAAAGACAAAATACTAAAACTGCAAAATGAAAAAAAAATTTTAGAAGATGAAAAATTGAAATTAGACCAAGAATTTGATGAAATAAATAAAAAAGTAGAAGGTTTAATTGATATAATTAAGAATTCTTATTATGAATAATATTAAAGATGAAAAATTAATTATCAGAAAAAAACAAAAAATTATAAGAGATAAGATTTTTAATAATAAACCATCTCATTTTACTTTATCTTTATTTAATCAACTTTTTGAAAAAATTAACTTTCAAGAAATCAATATAGTATCTAGTTTTATATCTATAAATTCTGAAATAAATACAAAAGAGCTCAATAATCTTATCTTTATTAAAAAAAAAATTTTATGTCTTCCTGTAGTAAAAAAAAAAAATAGTCATTTAATCTTTAAGCAGTTTAATAGTGATGAGAATTTTGTGAAAGGGCATATGAATATATTAGAGCCTCAAAATAAAAATAAAGTCTTAAATCCAGAATTAATTTTTGTTCCTTGTTTAGCTTATGATCATAGGGGAAATAGATTAGGTTATGGAGGAGGTTATTATGACAGGACTTTTGATTATTTTAATAAAATTAATCATAAATTCATATCAGTAGTATATGCATATGAAGAACAAAAGTTAAATAACATACCCATAGACAAGTTTGATTTTAAAGTGGATTATGTTATTACTGAAAAAAATTTATACAGTTTTCAATGAAAGTTCTTTTTATAGGTGATATTATTGGGAAGGTTTCACGGAAAAAAATTAAAGAAATTATCCCAACACTCAAATCTAAATACAATACAGACATGATTATTGCGAATGGTGAGAATGCTACTTCTGGTTATGGACTTTCAAAAAAGGATGCAGAAGAATTATTTTCTAGTGGTTTGGATCTAATTACACTTGGAAATCATGCATGGGATCAAAGAGATATGTTATCCTATATTGAAGAAAATCCAAAAATAATAAGAGCGTTAAATTACCCTGAAGGTGTTCCTGGAAAAGGTTATTATAAACTTGAACTTTTAAATGGAAAAAAAATTATAGTAGTACAAGTTATGCTTAGATTATTTATGAATTTATCATTAGATGATCCTTTTAAAAGTATAATTAAATTTCTTCAAAAAGAGAAGTTAGGTAGTACATGCGATGGAATAATAATTGATATGCATGGTGAAGCAACCTCTGAAAAAAAAGCTTTTGGATATTACGTTGACGGAAAAGTTTCTGCAGTTTTAGGCACACATACTCATGTGCCAACGGCAGACAGTGTTATTTTACCTAAAGGCACAGCTTATCAAACAGATGTTGGGATGTCAGGTGATTATAATTCAATAATTGGTTTTGATATAAATAATCCAATCCACGGATTTGTTAAGGGATATAGGGCTGAAGGTAGATTTACACCTGCTTCTGAAAACATAACTATATGTGGAGCTATAATAGATATCGATATTAATACTGGCTTAGCTAAAAATATTACCCCAATTCAAGAGAGATAATTTACATATATTAGACACAATTATCTAATATTTTATATCTTTACTAACATCGGATTAAATATTTATAAATCTATTCGTAATGGCAGGGCACTCGAAATTTAAAAATATTATGCATCGTAAAGGTGCGCAAGATAAAAAAAGAGCCAAAGTTTTCTCAAGACTTGGAAGAGAAATATCTGTCGCTGTCAAAGTAGGAGGTGAAGATATTGAAAGTAACATCAGATTAAGATCTGCAATTTTGTCAGCCAAGTCTCTAAATATGCCAAAAGATAACATTGAGAGAGCAATTAAAAAAGGTCAAGGAAATGATCCTGATAGTAATTATGAAGAAGTAAGATATGAAGGGTATGGACCTGAAGGTATTGCAATAATAGTTGAGGCACTTACAAATAATAAAAATAGAACAGCTGCTGAGATTAGGTCCTCCTTTAGTAAACATGGAGGTAATTTGGGTGAAACAGGAAGTGTTAGTTTTGGTTTCGATAGATTTGGAAATATAACCCTTGATAAAAGTTTAGTAAAAGAAGATCAGCTTTTAGAATTTCTTATTGAAAATAATACTGAAGATTATGAGATTAACGATACAGAATATTCAATATACTGCGATCAAAACGATTTGCATGAACTTAATGATAAAATAATTAAAAAGTACGGTCAAACTAGCTCAGCAAATTTAATTTGGAAAAGTAAAAATAATATAAACATTGGAAAAAATACAGCAGACAAACTATTTAAATTACTTGAAGTTTTAGAAGACAATGACGACGTTCAAGTTGTATCATCAAATTTTGAAGTTGAAGATAATGTTCTATCTTCACTCACAGCCTAATGAAAGGAACATAAATGCCTGATAAAGCATGGAAAAAAAGAGAAAGAGATGTTGCAAGTTATTTCAACGGGACAAGGACACCTTTGAGTGGAGGTAATGGTAAAGTAACAAGAGCTGATGTAATTCATGAAGACTTATTTATAGAATGTAAATTAAGAGCAAAGCACACAGCAATTAGTTTATGGGATGATACTGCAAAGCTTGCCAAAGAGGAGGGTAAGACGCCAGTAATAGCATTATGTGAAAAAAATAGACCAGGTTTTTGGGTTATGGTTCATAGTAGTGATCTTGAAAAAATTAAAAAATAATTATTATGGCAGAAATAAATAGTGCAAATATATCGACAGAAGCTCCAGATTTTTCAATGCTTGCTTTATTTATGCAAGCTGACCTTGTTGTAAAATCAGTAATTATAATTTTAATCTTAGCATCTCTATATTCCTGGAATGTAATTATTTCAAAAATTTTAAGAATTAGACAATTAAAAAAACTTGAAAAAGAATTTGAAGATATTTTTTGGTCTGGAAATTCATTTGAAGATTTATATGAAACTTTAAATTTTAATCAGACAGATCCAAAGTCAAAGTTATTTTGTGCTGCAATTTTAGAGTGGAAAAAAAGTAAATCTCAATATGAAAATGATACTTCAGATATTAATTCTTTAAAGGATAGAATGATGAGATCAATGACAGTTGTTTTTAATAAGGAAAGTGAAAATGTTGAGAGAAATTTAACTTTTCTCGCTACTGCTGGTTCAACTGCACCGTTTATAGGTTTATTTGGAACAGTTTGGGGTATAATGAATAGTTTTAAATCTATCGCAATTGCACAAAATACTAATTTAGCAGTAGTTGCCCCAGGAATTGCAGAGGCACTGTTTGCAACAGCATTAGGTCTTTTTGTAGCTATACCTGCTGTGGTTGCCTACAATAAAATTTCAAACGATTTATCAAAATACTTCATATCCCTGGAAACATTCATGGATGAATTCTCAACAATTTTTTTTAGACAATTAGAGAAAAAATAAATTGATTACCTCAAATAATTTAAACAAACGTAAGAAGCAAAGGTACACTCAAATGAGTGAAATTAACGTTACACCTTTTGTAGATGTTATGCTTGTTTTACTAATTGTTTTTATGGTTACCGCACCTCTTCTAACGGTTGGAATAAAAGTTGATTTACCAAAGGTTAAAGCTACTGCATTAACTGATATTAAAGATCCAATTGAAATAACCATTAAGTTAGACGGAGAAGTTTACATTGGAGAATCAAAGGTTGAAGTAGAAAATTTGATTCCTCGTCTAAATGCTATTACAGAACAAAATACTGAAGCAAGAATTTATATAAGAGGTGATAGAGTAGTAGCTTACGGAAGGATTATGGAAGTTATGTCCATAATAAATTCAGCAGGATATATTAAAGTTGCATTAATTACTCAAAATCTTGAGCAATAGATGGAACATATAAGCTATAATAGTTTAAAAATTATAAATTTTTTTGAAAAATTAAATCCTAAAACATCTGGAATTATTTTTTCAACACTAATACATTTAATAATTCTTTTATTTATGGTCGGCTTGCCAAATTTTTTTTCTCCAAAAGAAATCTACGTTCCTAATGTAATACCTATTGAAATACTTAATGTTGATGAAAAAACAAATCTGAAAAAATCTGATATTGAAAAACCAGAAAATAAAAATAAGGAAACAATTACTAAGCAAAAAAAATTTAATTCATCGGATAAATTAGAGGTAAAAAAAAATATTGAAATAAATAAAACTGAAATTGAAGAAAAAACTAATCCAAATCAACCAGTTTTGGAAATGAAACAAACTCCAAATTTGGAAGTTAAGGAAACAAGAAAAGTAGTCATCAAAGAAAAGGAAATTTTAGAATTTAAGAAAAAAGTAGACACAATTAAAACTGATATGATTAAACCAAAACTCAAGCCAAAGCCAAAAATTATAAATAATGAAAATGTTAAATCAGATTTAGATGTTGAAACAAACATAAAGGATAAACCAAAGTTGGAAAATGATAAGGCCGTATCTAAACCAATGCCAAAACCCGAAAAAGATTTTAGTATAGCATCAATGCTTAAAGATTTAAGAAATGAAAAAACCAATACAGTTCAAAATCAAGTTAAAGAAGAGGTTGAAGAGGTTGATAATAAAAATACAGATGATACTGATGATAATATTATACTATCAATATCTGAAATAGACATGTTGAGACAGCAATTATCTTCTTGTTGGAATGCTCCAGCAGGTGCAGTTATAGAAAGAGGAGATAAAGTAACAATTTCAGCAAAAGTATTACAAAATATGAAGGTTTCACCAAATAGTATCCGCATTGTTGACACAAATATAGCTAAAACTAACCCATTCTATGGACCGATCACAGATAGCGCAATGAGAACTCTCTTAAACCCAGAATGTACACCGTTAAAACTTCCAAAAGATAAATATAATCTATGGAAAAATCTGACAATTACTTTTGATTATAGTATTATGAAAGGATATTGATGAAAAAAGTTTTTTTAATAACCTTTTTTTTATTCTCTAGTTTTAAAGTCCATTCATTAGAAGTTACTCTAACGCAAGGTAGTGTGAAGCCAACTCCAATTGCTGTGACAGATCTATACTCAAAAAATTCACAATTAAATAAAGTAGGTAAGAATATTTCATCTGTAATTTCTGATAACTTAGAGAGGTCTGGCCTTTTTTTTCCTATTGATCAAAGATCATTTATTCAAGATAATAAATCATTGGCAAACAAGCCAAGATTTGAAGATTGGAAATTAATAAAGGCTCAACATTTAGTTTCAGGAAAAATTTCAAAAAACAATGGAAAAATATCTGTAGAATTTAGATTGTTTGATGTATTTCAACAAAAGCAAATAGTGGGGAAAAAATATGAGACTAATGAAAAAAATTGGAGAAGAGTCGCTCATATTATTTCAGATTCCATTTTTAAAAATATAACTGGCGAAGGTGGATACTTTGATACAAGAATAGTTTATATTGCTGAGACAGGTCCAAAAGAAAATAAACAAAAAAGATTAGCAATCATGGATCAAGATCAATCAAACCATCGTTTTTTAACAGACGGATCATATCTAGTTTTAACTCCAAGGTTTTCTCCAAATTCTCAAAAAATTACTTACATGTCTTACGTAAATAGAAATAATCCACGAGTTTACATTTTTGATATTGAAACTGGGAAGCAAGAAATTGTTGGAGAATTTCCAGGAATGACATTTGCTCCACGTTTTTCACCTGATGGTAATCAAATCGTCATGTCTTATACAGACCCAGAAATTGGTAATTCAGAAATTTATATTCTTGATCTAAAAACAAGAATTTCAAAAAGAGTTACTAATAATTCTTCAATTGATGTTTCTGCAAGTTTTTCACCTGATGGCAAAAAAATAGTTTTTAATTCAGATAGAAGTGGAAGAAGGCATTTGTATGTAAGTAATAATAATGGAAAAAATATTAAAAGAATCAGCAGGGAGGCAGGAAGTTATTACACACCAGTCTGGTCTCCAAGAGGTGATATGATTGCATTCACTAAACAAGAGGGAGGGCAATTTTATATAGGTGTTATGGAGATTGATGGTTCAAATGAAAGAATGATTGCAAGATCATTTCATGTTGAGGGGCCAACATGGGCCCCAAATGGTAGATTTTTGATGTATTTCAAAGAAGAGAGAACCGCTGAAGATGGTTCAGGTGGTGAATCAAGTCTATATTCTATTGATTTAACCGGTTTTAATGAAAGAAAAGTAATAACCCCTTTAGGAGGATCTGATCCAGCTTGGTCTCCATTGATGCATTAATTTAATATAATACAAAAAAATATAGGAAATCCTGAAAAAAATGTTAAGGAATTCAGAATAATTAAGTATATTTATTCAAAGTATTAAGGGAGCAATTATTTATGTTTTACAAGTTTTTTATCTCTGCATTTATGGTTTTATTTGTTGCCGCTTGTGCAACAACACCAAAAGACTCAGCTGACTCATCAGGCTCAGGATCAAGTAGTTCAGGAAGTGATGTTTCTTCAGAAGGAACTATTACTGAAACAGCAGGAAGTGGAATAGTTTCTGGATCACAGGAAGATTTAATTGTTAATGTTGGTGATAGAGTATTTTTTGGATATGACAGTTCAGACTTAGACTCAGACGCTCTGGAATTACTTCAAGATCAAGTTGCATGGCTTAAGCAGAATAGCGATGTTTCTGTAACAATTGAAGGACATTGCGATGAAAGAGGAACTAGGGAGTACAACTTGGCTCTTGGTGAAAAAAGAGCGCAAGCTGTTAAAAATTACCTTATTGGATTAGGAATAAATCCTGATAGAGTTTCAACTATTAGTTATGGTAAGGAAAGACCAGCTGTTGTCGGATCAAACGATGGAGCATGGGCTCAAAATAGACGATCAGTAACTATAGTTAATTAATTTACTGTCCTTAATACTTTGGCGCTATAGAAATATAGCGCCATATTCTTATCTTAATTAGAATTTAAAAATTGCTAATGTTTAAGTACATAGTTACCATTTTACTTCTTTTTTTCTCAAGCTATGCTTATTCTAATGAAAGTGAACTTACCATCAGCCAGCAATTAGAAAGATTACAAAGAGAGGTCTCTGATATTTCTAGAGAAGTATTTTCAAATTCATCAAGTCAATTAAGTGGAACAAATAATGATTTTGTAAAGAATCTTTCTGCTATTGATCTACGAATATATGATATTGAAAACGATATAAAAAATTTAACTTCTAACTTAGAGGAACTGTATTTTCAATTAGACGATATTTTAAATAAGTTAGAAAACTTAGAATTAGTTATTAATAATTTTCAATCAGTTCCTTTAAATAATGTTGAAGTAAATACTGATGAGGTCTCACAAGAGAATTCTAATGTTAAAAGTAATAATTTAATAGATAGTGAAACTGAAAATACACTTGGAACATTAAACTTTTCAAAAAATACAAATGAGACAACAGAAGAGGTTGTATCTAAAAATCAGAATGTAAATTCAAATGAAAAAGAAGAATTGTTATCACCTGAAGATCAATTCCAAGTAGCATTTGATAATATTAGAGATAAAAAATGGCAGGATGCCAAAACTTTATTTGAAAAGTTTATTGCAGATAATCCTGATAATCAATTATCAGGTTCAGCACATTATTGGCTTGGAGAATTATATATTCTAGAAAAAAATTATAGAGAAGCAGCACTGATATTTGCAGAAGGTTTTCAAAAATTTCCAGATAGTATTAAAGCTGCGGAAATACTTTTCAAACTTTCTCAGTCATTATACCAAGTTGAAAAAACTACAGAGGCTTGTAAAACTATGGAAAAATTAATTATTGATTTTCCAAAAAATAAAATAATTCCTCAAACCAAAAAACAAATTGTTGAGTATAATTGTTTGGAAAATAATGAATGAAGCTTACCAATAAAGAATTTATTAAAAAAATAGAAAAAAAATATACTTTCGAAAAAAAACCTTCCGTCGCTGTTGCAGTTTCTGGCGGCCCAGATAGTATGTCATTATTATTCCTTGTAAATTCTTTTATAAAATACAACAAAGGGAACCTGATGGCTTTAATCGTAGATCATCGTATTAGAAAAAATTCTAAAGAGGAGGCAAAATATATTTCTGCATACTTGGATAACAACAATATTAACTCACAAATTCTAACTGTACATAAAGATAATGTGAGTAAGAAAAGTATGAATGAGGCCAGAAATAACCGTTATAATTTACTTACAGATTTTTGTATTAAAAATAATATTTTGCATTTATTTATTGCTCATCACAAAGATGATAATTTAGAAACTTTTTTGAATAGAAAGATCGCTGGCAGTGACTTTTATGGTTTAAAATCAATGTCTGAAATGTCACTTTACAAAAAAGTTTTTATAATAAGACCACTTTTAAATTTTTCTAAAGAAACATTATTAGACTATAATAAGAATAATAAAATAGAATATATTAATGATCCATCAAATTATAATTTAGATTATACTCGTCCTTCAATAAGAAATTTTCTTAAAAATTCTGATCAAAAAATAATTAAAGAAATAAATAAAGATTTTGATAATATACTTTTTTATTCACCATATTTTATTCAAATGATATTTGAGATACTTTTCAAAAATATTGTTCAGATTGATAGTAAAAAAATTGTAGTCGGCCTTGATAATATTAAAAGTTTAAATGAAATTATTTCTGAAAATATTATACGAAGAATATATCAATTTTTATTTTATGAATCTAACGCTCCCCGATCAAAAAAAACTAGAATCTTAATAAGTGAAATGAGGAAATTAAATTTTAATAATTTTAATCTTAAGGGCATGATTGTTAAAAAAAATGATGATTTTCTTACGTTTTCAAGAAAATCTGTTTAATTTTCTACAAAACTATTGTGTTTTTATAATAAATTCCTATGTAATATATTAATGAAAAACATAAGTAAAAATGTTGTTCTATGGATAATAATTGGACTCCTTTTAATTGTATTGTTTAATCTATTTCAAGGAAGTTCAAATAATAGAAATACATCAAAGATCTCATTTTCTGATTTCATAGCTGCTACTGAAAATGGTAACGTTTCTGAAGTCAATATAAGTGGTAATATGGTTACAGGATTTTTAGATGATGGAAGATCATTTAATACGTATGCACCAAACTATCCTAACTTAGTTGACAAACTTAATGAAAATGGTGTTAAAATAACTGCAGAGCCTTCTGAACGTTCAATGCATCCATTGTTAAGTGTTCTATTATCATGGTTTCCTATGTTATTGCTAATTGGTGTTTGGATATTCTTTATGCGTCAAATGCAAGGCGGTGGCGGAAAAGCCATGGGTTTTGGTAAGTCTAAAGCTAAATTATTAAATGAGGCTGTAGGCAAAGTTACATTTGATGATGTAGCCGGTATAGATGAAGCTAAACAAGAGCTGGAAGAAGTTGTTGAATTTTTAAAAGACCCATCAAAATTTTCTAGACTAGGTGGTAAGATACCAAGAGGAGCGCTTCTAGTAGGGCCTCCAGGTACAGGAAAAACACTGCTCGCAAGAGCAATTGCCGGTGAAGCTAATGTTCCATTCTTTTCTATATCTGGTTCAGATTTTGTCGAAATGTTTGTTGGTGTAGGAGCAAGTAGAGTTAGGGATATGTTTGAGCAAGGTAAGAAAAATGCACCTTGTATAATTTTTATTGATGAGATTGATGCAGTTGGTCGTCATAGAGGTGCCGGTCTTGGAGGTGGTAATGATGAAAGAGAACAGACACTTAACCAGCTTCTCGTCGAAATGGATGGTTTTGAAGCTAACGCAGGTGTAATTATTGTTGCTGCAACTAACAGACCTGATGTTTTAGATCCTGCTTTACTAAGGCCAGGTAGATTTGACAGACAGGTAACTGTTTCAAACCCAGATATATTAGGCAGAGATAAAATATTAAAAGTTCATATAAAAAAGATAAAGGTATCACCTAAATTTGATTCAAGGATAATAGCTAGAGGTACCCCTGGTTTTTCAGGGGCTGATTTAGCAAACTTAGTAAATGAGGCTGCTTTAATGGCTGCGAGAAAAAATAAAAGAATGGTAACTCTTGAGGATTTTGAGTACGCCAAGGATAAAGTAATGCTAGGAGCTGAAAGAAGATCAATGGTAATGACACAACAAGATAAAGAGATTACAGCATATCATGAAGCAGGTCATGCACTTGCTAATATTCACTGTAAAGAAGCAGAACCAATTTACAAAAGCTCAATCATCCCCACTGGAAGAGCTCTAGGATACGTTATGTCTCTTCCAGAAAAAGATAAAATTCATCAAAGAAAAGATGAGTTAGAGGCTAGATTAGTTACTATCGTCGCAGCTAGAATATCAGAGGAAATTATTTTTGGTGAGGATAAAGTCGCTACTGGTGCTGTTGGAGACATCCAACAGGCAACAGATCTAGCAAGAAAAATGATAACAGAATTTGGTTTTAGTAAAAAACTAGGTTTCATTAGATACTCAAATAATCAAGAGGAAGTCTTCTTAGGTCACTCTGTGGCACAATCTAAAAATGTCTCAGATGATACAGCAAAAATTATCGATGCAGAAGTTAAGAGATTAGTTGAAGAAGCCAAGTCAAAGGCGAGAAAAATTATTACAGATAATGTTGATCAATTACACATAATAGCTAAAGGTCTTCTTGAATATGAGACACTCACAGGCGCTGAAATTAATGACTTACTAAATGGTATAAAGCCTTCAAGAGATGAGTTTGGAAACGATATTGATAATAATAAACCCCCAAAAACTTCACCTTCCGTTCCAAAAACAGGTGGTTCTGCTCCTGCTCCTGCTAACTAATTTAATTACTTCACTTTATTTATATTTTTGAATAAAAGACATAAATGTCTAAAATATTTGGTACCGATGGTATACGGTGCTTAGTTAACGAAGAACCTCTTTCAGCTGAAACTTGTCTCAAAATTTCAAAGACAGTTGCATTTCTTTTAAAAAATAAGAGCTCTAAAAATAGTAGAGTTGTAATTTGTAAAGATACAAGATTATCTGGTTATTTATACGAGCCACTTGTGACAGCTGGATTTATTTCTATGGGCATGGACGTAATCTTAGTTGGCCCACTTCCAACACCTGCTGTACCATTGATGATTAAAACTTTAAGAGCTGATATTGGTGTAATGATTACAGCTTCTCATAATACATATGAATATAACGGACTTAAATTTTTTGACAGTACCGGAACAAAATTAAGTTCATTAATAGAGCAAAAGGTTGAAAATATAGTTTTAAATAATAAAAAATATTCTAAAGTAACAAACAACACATTTGTATCTGGAAATGCAAAAAGACTAGAAGATGCTTCAGGCAGGTACTCAGAATTTTTAAAGAGTACTTTAAAGAAAACGTCATTCAAGAAAAAAATAAAAATTGTTTTGGATTGTGCGAATGGAGCTACATACAATATAGCCCCAAATTTATTTTGGGAATTAGGTCATAATGTAATAGCCATAAATAATAATCCCGATGGTTTGAATATCAATAAAAATTGTGGTGCGGTTGATGTTAAATCACTTTCACAAAATGTCATAAAAGAAAAGGCTAATATTGGATTTGCATTTGATGGTGATGGAGATAGATTAATAGTTGTAGATGAAGAAGGTAAAGAAGTTGATGGTGATAAAATTATAGGATTGTTATGTAAAAGTTATGTAAAACCTAAGAAAAAACCCAACCAATATGATGTTATTATAACGGTCATGTCTAATATGGGATTAGAAAATTATCTCAAAAATAAATTAAAATTAAAGATTAAGCGAACACCTGTTGGTGATATAAACGTTATAAATCAAATGAAAAAATCCAAATCTATGATAGGCGGTGAACAATCAGGACATATAATATTGTCGGAACATTCTAATACTGGCGATGGAATTTTGGCAGCTTTAAAAATAACTGAAATTTTGATATCAAATAAAAATAAGGTAAGTAAACTTTTTGATTTGTACAATGATTTTCCTCAAGAAAAAATTAACTTAAGATATAAAACAAAGAATACCAAACTGTTAAAAATTCTTGGTAAGTTAAAAAATGATAAACTATATAATAATAAGAAAATAAGATCTCTTGTTAGGTTATCTGGAACTGAACCATTAGTAAGAATATTAGTCGAAGGGCAAGAAATTACTGAGGTTAAAAAGAAGTCTTTAGAAATAAAAAGATTAGTAAGGCCCTATCTTGGTTAATAAATTTTTAGTACCTGCAGGTTTTAAAGATAGTCTAAATTTCGATGCATCTATTGAGCATAAATACAAAAATAGCATAATAAATTATTTTAGAGATAATGGTTTTACTTTAATTAAGACTCCACTAATTGAATTTAGCAAAAATTTAGACAACAATACTTTAAGTTTAAAAACTAACAAAAAAAAAGATCAATTAAGTATTCGAAACGATATAACTCCACAAATAATTAGAATAGCTTCATCTAGATTAGCAAATAAAATACGACCTCTCAAATTATGTTACTATGGTGAAGTTGTTAGAAAAGTGGGAACTATTTTAAGACCTGAAAGGCAATTTCAGCAAGTTGGTGCTGAGATTATTGGATCTGAAAGCTATAAGGCAGATGTAGAAATTATTAATCTTGCTTATGAAACTTTAAAAAAAATTGGAGTTAAAAATATTGTTATCGAAATTACAGCACCTTTTTTTCTTGATAGTTTGTTAAAAAAAATAATTGATAAAGATTTAAAAAATCAATTAAAGAAATTTATTATGCTTAAAGATATTAAAAATTGTTTAAAATTATTAAAAAAAAATGAATTATATAATTCATTTAAAACTTTACATTTATGTTCTGGAGCAATTCAAAATAAAAAAAAATATATTTCAAAGTTAAATAAAATAATAGGCTATAACAATGAAGTAGAAAGACTAATAAAAATATCTAATCTAATTAAAACTTCAAAGAATGATTCTTTAAATATAGATTTTTTTGACTTACAAAAAAACAAAAATTACTACAAGGGTATAAAATTTACATTTTTTGCTAAAGATGTAAGGGGTGAAATTGCTGGAGGAGGTCGATATAACTTAAAATATGGCTCTAATTCTGAGACTGCAATAGGATATACGTGTTACATGGATACAATTTTAAGATCTTCATCGTTGATTAATCAAAATAAAAGAATTTTAATTGCATTCAATACGAGTGATAAAATTAAACAAAAATTAATAAATAAAGGTTATAGTTTATTTAAAACTTTTGAAGATAATAGTGATATAAAAAAAGAGGCAAAAAAATTTGGAATCAAGTATTATTTGATGAATAAGATAGTTAAGCAGATCTAATGTTTTATACAATAGTTGGAACCCAGTGGGGAGATGAAGGAAAAGGTAAAATTGTTGATTGGATTTCTTCTAAAGCTGACTTAATAGTCAGATACCAAGGTGGAAATAATGCAGGTCATACAATTAAAGTAGATAATAATGTTTATAAACTTAATCTATTACCTTCAGGAATAATTAATAATAAAAAATGTGCTATTGGAAATGGCGTTGTTTTAGATCCCTGGGCACTAATTAACGAAATTAATAATCTTAAACAACAAGGAATAGAAGTAAACGAAGACAACTTATATATTGCTGATAATATTTGTTTAATCTTACCTATTCATAAACTTCTTGATGAAATAAATGAAACCACTAGAGGAAAAAAAGAACTAGGAACAACTAAGAAAGGCATTGGTCCAGCATACGAGGATAAAGTAGGTAGAAGAGCAATAAGAATTTGTGATTTAAAAGATCCAATATTTTTAAAACAAAAAATTGATAACCTTTATGAATTTCATAAAGATAAAATTTCAAATCATATTCATAAAATTACACATAATTATTATGAAGAACTTTTGTCCATGTCTAATTATCTTAACTCATTTAGTGTTCCATTATGGAAAATAATAAATGAATTAGGTCAACAAAATAAAAACATTGTTTTTGAAGGGGCGCAAGGTTCAATGTTAGACATTGATTTTGGAACATATCCTTATGTTACATCATCAAATACAATATCAGGTCAGATATTCTCTGGTACAGGTTTTAGTTATAGAAAAAACCACAAAATTTTAGGAATCACAAAGGCGTATACTACTAGAGTTGGATCAGGACCATTTCCAACAGAGTTAATTGACGACATTGGAGAACATCTTGGTGAAAAAGGTCAAGAATTTGGGACAGTCACAAAAAGAAAAAGAAGGTGTGGGTGGTTTGATAGTGTACTTTTGAAACAATCAATTAAACTTAATGGTATTACAGACATTGTACTTACTAAACTTGACGTCTTAGATGAATTAAAAGAAATTAATGTATGTACTGAATACTTAATTGATGACAAATATTATGACTATTTACCAAGTGAAGAATTTTTATTTGATAAGATAAAGCCAATTTATAAAACAGTTGATGGTTGGCAAAAATCGACAGCAGGAATTAATAAATTTAATGATCTTCCAGAAAATGCTAAGAAATATATCAAAATCCTTGAGAAACTTATGGAAACTAATATTTCAATTGTTTCAACAGGCCCTGATAGAAAAGAGACAATTGATATAAATAGAACTTTATCTAATATTTGAAATTTCTACTTTAAGCTTTTCCAGAGCTTTCTCTTCTATTTGCCTTACTCTTTCTCTACTAATTTTGAATTTTTTACTTAAATCTTCTAACTTCAATGGTTTTTCACTTAATTTTCTAAGTTTAATAATTTCTTTTTCTCTGTCATTTAAAATTTCAAAAGCTTTTGTAAATAAGTTTCTTCGATGATCAAGTTCATCTTTGTTTTCAATTATTTTGTCATGAGTTTCTTGTTTATCTTCTATTAAATCCTGCCATTCGGTGCCATGTTCTTCTCCTAGTTTAACATTTAAAGATTGATCTGAAGTAAAAAGTCTATTCTCCATATCTATTACTTCACCTTCTTTTACATCTAGTCTAGTTGCGATTTCTCTGACATTTTCTGGTGATAAATTACCTGAGTCTATAGACGTAAGTTGATTTTTAATTTTGCGTAAATTAAAAAAAAGTTTTTTCTGAGCTGCAGTAGTTCCAATTTTAACCAAAGACCAACTATGGAGAACATATTCTTGTATTTGAGCTCTTATCCACCACATTGCATATGTTGCTAATCTAAAACCTTTTTCTGGATCAAATCTTTTAACTGCTTGCATGATACCTACATTACCCTCTGAAATTAAATCAGTAACAGGTAAACCGTATCCTCTATATCCCATTGCAATTTTTGCAACTAATCGAAGATGACTTGTAACTAGTTTATGAGCAGCCTTTGAATCTCCATGTTCCTTGTAACGTTTTGCTAACATGTACTCTTCTTCGGCAGTAAGCATTGGAAATTTTTTAATTTCCTGCAGGTAAACGGATAAGTTGCCTTCACTTGATAGTACTGGTAAATTCATAACACGCCTATAACATAAATTAAAAATAAATTAATATTTAAGCAATAATTCTATTAAATTCCTAAAATCTTCAGGAATTTCAATATCAAAATTCATTCTTTTCTTTGATGTGGGATGATCAAATCCAAGATGATAAGCATGCAAAGCTTGTCTATTAAAATTTTTTAAAATCATAAATTTATTAAATGTATTTTTATCTTTTCCAAACTGATTAATTTTACTTTTTCCATAAACCTTATCACCAATTATTGGAGAATTTTTAGAAGTTAAATGAAGTCTAATTTGATGTGTTCTTCCAGTATGTAAATGGCAGTCAACTATACTAGCAATTCCAAAAGTTTTTTCTAACTTAATATCAGTTTTAGAATATTTACCAAAACCTTTATTATTTAAACTCATTTTTTTTCTATTCTTTCTATTTCTTTCTATGTAGCCTTCAATTGATTGACTGCCAAGTGACCCCCAAACAATTGCTTTATAATTTCGTGATATGGTATGTTCCTTGAATTGTTTGGCTAAATTAATATGAGCATTGTTATTTTTTGCAACAACAAGAATCCCGCTAGTATCTTTATCTAAACGATGTACTATTCCTGGTCTAGAATTATCATCTAAATTACTTAGTTCATTATTAGTATAATGCATAAGTGCATTTACAAGAGTACCATTTTCATTTCCAGGAGCTGGATGCATTACTAAATTTGGAGGTTTGTTTATAACGAGTAAATCATCATCTTCAAAAATAATATTTAAGTCAATATTTTCAGCTGAATGTTTTATTTCTTTTTTTAGGATAATATTTATAGAATAATTTTCATTTTCTTTAGTTATGTAAGATGGATCTTTTATTTCCTTTTCATCAAGACTTACATTACCATTTAATATTAAAGTTTTTATTTGTGTTCTTGAATATCCATCTAGTTTTGAAACAAGCACTTTATCTAATCGTTGTGAACTTAACTGTTTATTTATAGTTAATTTAATATTATAAAATTTGTTCATGTCTCAAAAGATTCTTAAGTTTATTGTAATATTTTTAGGTATATTAATCGTTCTTTGTTTTTTAGCTCTTGTTTATGGAATGTATATAAAAACAACCAAAAAACAAAGTAATTTAAAAACAAATTTAATTGAATACAATTTAAATTTAGAAAAAGGGCATAAAATTACAGATATAGATTTGATTGAAAATAATAGGATTTTATTTACAATAAAAAATAATGATAAAGTTTATGCTTTGATATATGATATACAAACATCAAGAATTACTAAAATAGATATAGCTAATGAATAAAGAGAATAATTTTGAAAATAATTTAAAAAAACTTGAGTCTATTGTAGAGAAATTGGAAAATGGTGAAGTTGATTTAGAAGAATCTGTAAAACTTTATGAAGAGGGAATGAATTTAAAAAAAGCATGCGAGGAAAAGTTAAAAAGTATTGAAAGCCAAATTAAAAAAATTAAGCAAGAAAACAATAAAGTCTCAAAAGAAGATTTTAAGTAATTTTCAAATTTGGGTAAAAATCTTAAAATAAGACTTGATCAGCTTTTAATTGATAGAAAATTAGCTGAAACGAAATCAAAAGCCCAATCCATGATTATGGCCGGCCAAGTCTATGTAAACGATAAAATTATTACCAAAAGTGGTAACAATTTTAATGAAAATTCGAAAATAAAAATTAAACAACTTCATCCTCCATGGGTATCAAGAGGTGCGTTTAAATTACTGAAAGCGATTGATCATTTTAAGATTGATATTGAAAATAAAATTTGTCTAGATATCGGTTCATCAACTGGTGGCTTTACAGAAGTTCTTTTAAAAAAAAATGCTAAAAAAATATATTCTATTGATGTTGGTACAAATCAACTTCACGAAAAATTAAAAAAAGATAAAAAAATTATCAGTGTAGAAAATTTCAACGCTAAATATTTAGATAACTCAATAATTCATGAAAAAATTAATGTGGTAGTCTGTGATGTTAGTTTTATAAGTCTAACAAAGGTAATTGAACCTAGCTTAAAGCTTTTATCAAGTAAAGCTGAGATTATTTCACTTATTAAGCCACAATTTGAAACCAATAAAATAAATTTGAAAAAAGGTATTGTAAGAGATCCTTTGATTCATGAACAAGTATGTAATGATATATCGAATTGGTTTAAAAAAACAATTAAAGCAGAAGTCGTAGGTTTAGTTGAAAGTCCAATAACTGGACCAAAAGGAAATAAAGAGTTTTTGATTTATAGTGTTTTAAAGAAATCTTAAACAGTGATCAGCTATAGTTGTGGCAACCATTGCTTCACCAACAGGAACAGCTCTTATACCAACACATGGATCATGACGACCTTTAGTAGATATTGTTGTTTCTTTTAATTTTGTATTAATTGTTTTTTTTGTCGATAATATTGAACTTGTCGGTTTTACTACAAACCTCGTAATTAATTCTTGGCCAGTTGTAATGCCCCCAAGAACTCCACCATTATTATTTGAAAGAAATAAAGGTTTTTTATTTTTAATTCTCATTTCATCAACATTAGAAATTCCAGTTTCATAAACACTGCTAAACCCATTTCCCATTTCTACACCCTTAACAGCATTAATAGACATTAAACCCTTGGCTATATCAGAGTCTATTTTTTCATATATAGGTTCTCCTAATCCAGCGGGCAAACCTTTTACTCTTATTTCAATTATGGCACCTAAAGAGGAACCAGATTTTCTTGCAGTTTGTATTTCGTTTTCCCATATTTTAATAATTTCTTTATCAGGACTCCAAAAATTATTTTTTAGAATAAAATTATTATTCCAATTATCATAATTAATTTTATAATTACCTATTTGAATTAATGCACCTGTTATTACAACTTGATTTTTAATTTTATTTTTTATGATTTTTCTCGCTATTGCCCCTGCTGCTACTCTCATCGCAGTTTCTCTAGCACTAGATCTACCACCACCCCTATAATCTCTTATGCCATATTTTTTCCAATATGTGTAATCTGCATGACCTGGTCTAAATTTACTTTTGATATCACCATAATCTTTTGATCTCTGATCTTGATTGTAAATAATTAGAGAAATAGGATGACCCGTTGTTTTTCCTTCAAAAGTTCCAGATAGTATTTCAACTTTATCCTCTTCTTTTCTCTGAGTTGTAAATTTTGACTGACCAGGTTTTCTTTTATCTAAGTAGGGTTGAATATCTTTTTCAGTTAAATTTATGTTTGATGGAACTCCATCGACAACACAACCAATAGCTTTGCCATGGCTTTCTCCCCATGTAGTAAAATTAAAGATTTTTCCTATTGAATTAGAAGTCATTTTTTAGAATTTGTAAATTCACCTAATAATTCAGAAACACTTTCACTCTCATCAACTGCAACCATTCCTACAGTATGATAGCCACAATCAACATGTTGTATCTCACCAGTAACAGCACTCCCAAGATCACTTAAGAGATACAATGCAGAATTTCCAACATCTTGCTGATTTACATTTCTTTTAAGTGGAGCATTAAGCTCGTTCCATTTTAGAATAAATCTAAAATCACCTATTCCTGATGCTGCCAAAGTTTTAATTGGGCCAGCACTAATGGCATTAACTCTTATATTTTTTTCTCCCAAATCAACTGCTAAATATCTTACACTAGCCTCTAAAGCTGCTTTTGCGACTCCCATAACATTATAGTGAGGCATAACCTGTTCTGATCCATAATATGTTAAAGTTAAAATTGATCCACCATTATTCATTAAAGGTTCTGCAAGCCTGCATGCCTCTGTAAAAGAATAGCATGATATATGCATAGTTTGTTTAAAATTATCAGAAGATGTATTGTAATATTTACCTCTTAATTCATCTTTGTTAGAAAAACCAATTCCATGAACAAGAAAATCTAATTCACCCCATTTATTTTTAATTGTTTCAAAAACATTATTCATACTTTGTGAGTCTGAAACATCACAAGGAATTATGGTATTAGAACCTATTTCTTCAGCAAGTGGTTGAACTCTTTTTTTAAGAGCTTCTCCTTGATAGGTAAGTGCTATTTCTGCGCCTTGCTCTGCTAATTTATTAGCAATACCCCAAGCAATAGATCTGTCATTTGCTACTCCCATAATCAGACCTTTTTTATTTTGCATCAACATAATGTAAATCAGTGTTTTTTTATAAATATAGATATATATACTTATAAAAATAATATTCATATCTATAATATGCAATCAAATCAAAAATTAATAAATTCTAATAAAAAACCAATTGCACTGTTTCAAGAATGGTTTGAAGAGGCAAAGAAAAGTGAAATCAATGATCCAAACGCTATGAATCTTGCTACAATATCTTCTGATGGAAAACCCAGTTCACGAATTGTTTTACTAAAATCGTATGATGAAACAGGTTTTGTTTTTTACACTAACTCAAATAGTAAAAAAGGTAAGGCAATTCAAAAAAATGTTAGTGTAGCATTAAATTTTCATTGGAAAACACTTCAAAGACAAATCAGAATAGAAGGTAATGTCTCACAAATTTCTAGTACTGATGCTGATGAATATTATAATTCTAGACCATTAGGAAGTAGAATAGGAGCTTGGGCTTCCTTGCAGTCAGAAGAATTAGATGATAGATCCACGTTAATTAATAAGGTAAAAGAGTTTGAAAAAAAATTTTCTGATAATGACGTCCCAAGACCTGTACATTGGAATGGTTACCTAGTAACTCCTTTATTAATTGAATTTTGGCAGGATATGCCATTTAGATTGCATGATAGGTTGGAATTCCGAAGGGAGAAAGATGATTGGGTTACTAGAAAATTATATCCTTAATTATTTTCTTTCCATTTCTGTAAAATCCATGAACTAGAATTTGATTTATTATCTCCACCTATACCCCAAAGTAACTGTATATTATTTTCTTCACAGAATATTGATTCTGGTGTTGTATTATTATTTCTATCACCTCCATTTGCAAATTTAATAATAGTTTCTGGATATTTATTCCTCACTTTTTTAAGACCATCGATGCAGGTCTGATCTCTGTCATCAAATTCTATAACATCAATAACATTTTTTAATTCATTCATAATTACAATTCTTTCTACAAAAGGTAGAAATTCTTTACCCTTCTTTTTTTGAAGCCATAAATCAGAATTTAATAAAACTACAACTTCTCCATGTTCAGCAGCCTCTTTAATTAATTTTATATGACCACTGTGAATTGGATCAAAACCTCCACTGACCACAACTATTTCACGCATATTTTTTTCTCCATTTATCTGGATCATTTAAAAATTCTTTTAAATTTAAAATCTTATCTTCAGAATATATTTTCTCACTTTCAATATAATTTATTATATCTTTCCAAGTGCATAGTGAGTGCATATTTACATTTAATTCATATAATTTTGATTCACTAAAATTAAAAATATTGTAATAAAATATCACAAATATATCTTTTACTTTTAATCCAGCTTCACGCATTGCATTAATAAAAATTATTTTACTACCTCCATCAGTAGCAAGATCTTCAACTAAAAGAGCTTTTTGATTATTTTTAAACTCACCTTCAATTTGTTTATTTTTTCCAAAACCCTTTGTTTTTTTCCTTATATAAACCATTTTTTTATTTAATTTTTGAGAAATAAACGCCGCATAGGGAATTCCAGCAGTCTCTCCACCAGCAATGATTTCTGCCTCAATATTGTTTTTGCTTAAATAATCTATAGCTTTATCTATTATAAAATTTCTTTCTTTTGTAAAAGAAATAATTTTTCTACAATCAACATAAACAGGACTGGCTAAACCAGATGTAAGAGTAAAATGCTTGTCAAATGAAAAATTAATAGACTTTATATCTACTAATATTTTAGCTATCTCTTTTGACATATATTTAAGTTATTTGTGCAATGTGGTCAAAAGATAAATTTCCAGGCACTATCATTATGGGTATCCTAAGAGTTGTTATTTCATTACTTACAAGAGAAGTAATTATTGGACCAGGATTCTTACTATTTGGATCAGTATTAGCTGCTAAAACAAGAACATTAATATTTTTTTCCTCATCTAATAAATGTTTTAATTCAGAAATGGTATCTCCTTCTCTTAAAGAGAGAGCAGGATAGTCACCTGTTCTTTCCTGTACAAATGAGGCAGCTTTTTTGAGAATTTTTTCTGCTTCATCTCTAGCTTCTTCTTTCATAATATCTGTAACACCCTTTGTTGTTAGAACATCTAAAGGCTCAATGAATGTTGCAATTATAATTTTTCTTCCTGTTTTTTTTGATCTTGCGCAAGCATACTCAAGAGCTGTATTCATTTCTTCTGAATTATCTGCTACAACTAGAATATATCTTTCATCACTCATTTACTTCTCCTAAATAAAGCAGCAGCAATAAAACCTGAGAATATTGAAAAGATAATTACAAAAACTCCGTATGTAGCTGCATTTTTATTTGCAAAATCAAATATTTGACTTCCTATACCGGATTTTTTTATAACTATATTTTTTTGATCATTACTCATAATTGTTTTATTTCTTATATAGTAAATATCAACTTTATAAATCCCTGGTATAGTATTTGTTGGAAAAAAAACACTTGTTTGAAATAATTTATCTTTTATCTTCTTCATTTCAAAATTTTTATAAAATGATTGTTCTTTTTTTATTCTAACAAAATTTTCATTCCAATTTTCTTGGTCATTTTTAAAAATAAAATTTTGATTGAAATTTTTATTATTTAAAATTTTTTCAAAACTAAGATCCTCATTAATTAATATTGACTCAGGCAAAATTTCGTTAATATCTTTTGAAGAAGATAAAAAGAATAAAGATGGAATATTACTATAAGTAACGTATTGATTATTTATCCATATTCCAAAATATCTTTCTTTTTTTTGCATTCTCATTTTTGAAGGTGGCCCCTTAATTGTTAAAAGTGTCTCGTGATCATTTTTTAATAATCCAAAAATAATAATTTCCTTTCCATTAAAATCTGTTTTTAATTCAATATTATCTTCAGATAAGTCAAAGTAAATTTCTTCAGCTTGAATAAAATTATAAAAAAAAATAATAGTCAATAAAATTATTAGATTAAAAGAAAACTTTATAAATAAATTTTTAATCATCTATTTTTGTCACTTCTAAAATAAAAAATTCTAAATAAAATCCAATTAATGCAAAAAAAGATACTAATAAAAAAGATGCTTTCTCAATCAATATATCAACCACTAATATATCTTTTTGTATAAGCATATAAATTGGAATAAGAGTTGATAAAATAATAATGTTTAGTTTTGTAAATGACACATTAAATAGTATTTCTCTAAATATTTTATTAAGATCTTTTTTAATAAATACTCTGAAATTTGACCAAATATATATTTTGTTAAATGAGTTAAAAACAATTATTAGGATTAAAAAATATTCAATATTCTTTAGATTAAAATCAATAGTTATAAAAATAAAATATATGAAGAGACAAACTACAATCAATAAATTAATTGAAAAATTAAATATTGATATCATATCATTACCAATGAAAATAAATCATTTGGTCTTAAAACTAGATCGGTAAATATTTTACCACAGACTCCTAGTACTAATATAGCTAAAATACCTCTTAAATATTCTGCTTTTAATTTAGATCCAAAAATTACACCAATTTGTGCACCAATTACTCCTCCAAATATCATTAGTGCAGACAGCACAATATCTACGTTATAATTTATGTAAGATTGAAAGAATGTTGCATTAGCAGTAACAAAAATTATTTGAAATAAAGATGTTCCAACTACTATACTTGTTGGCATTCCAAGTATGTATACCATTGCAGGTATCATTATAAACCCTCCTCCGACCCCCATCATTGCGGACATTACTCCAACCGCGAACCCTATGAGTACAGGTGGTATAGCACTTATATAAAGTTTTGATCTACGAAAGCGAATTTTGAATGGAAGTCCGTGAAACCAAGAATGTTGATGCAGTTTTGTTCTTCTGATATTTCTTGCTCTATACTGTTTTATTGTGGTTCTAGCACTTTCAAAAGCCATACTAAAACCAATAAAACCTAAAAAGAAAAGAAATAATAATTGAATAACTAAATCTATTTGCCCAAAGTTTTTTAGATAACTGAAAATATTTACACCAACTGTGGAACCAATTAAACCTCCAACTAAAAGGAATATACCCATCTTTATATCAACATTCCTTTTTCTCCAGTGAGCAATAAAACCTGAAACTGAAGTTGCTAAAACGTGTGGAGCTTCAGAGCCAACAGCTACAACTGGAGGAATGCCTAAAAAAATTAATAGTGGTGTCATTAAAAATCCACCACCAACACCAAAAATTCCTGAAAGAATTCCTATACTCATACCAATAAAGATAATGAGAAAAATATTGACGTTCATTTCAGCTATTGGAAGGTAAATTGACATATTTTGTTATAAATTTTATATAATTATTACTTCATAAGTACAAATTATATTTATTTTAGAAAATTATATAAAATTATTCAGTATTATGATTCCGATATAACTTACTATTCCAACACAACATGCTGCAGAAAAACCAACATAAAATGGTCTTATACCTAAACTTTTTAAAGAAACTAAATTTGTACTTATACCAACTGCTGCCATTGCTATTGCCAAAGAATACTCAGCGATAGATTTAATAAGCTTGATAATTAATTGCCAGTTATTATTATTTAATAATTCAAAAGCTAAGTTACTATTTTGAATTCCATAATCTCCAATTGATCTTATAAGACCCATAAGAATAAAACCAATTATGAAAATTGGAAACATAGATATTAATGATGGTTTGTTATTATTTTCACCAACATTATTTCTTAGATACATATAGCTTATTGTAGGAATTACGATTATCATACTGACATTTCTTACTAATTTTGTAATCGTTGCTATATCCATAGTTTTTGGTGAATTGAATTGCTCCGCATATATCAATCCAGCACCAGCAACCTGAGCTGTTTCATGTATTGAAGTTCCAAGAAATAATCCCGATGCTAACTCATCTCCACTAAAAAGATAATATGCCATAAATGGATATAGGAACATTGCAATTATTCCAAATATTGTAATATTAGCTATGGCATAAGCAACTTCCTCTTTATCAGCATTAATTGCAGGACTAGTTGCTACAATTGCAGATGCTCCACAAATACTTGTTCCAACTGCAATTAATGATCCCATTTTTGAAGAAACATTTAATAACTTACATAAATAATTTACAACCAAGATTGATATAATAATACAAGCAACAATTAGAGGTATTCCAACTATTCCAACTTTAAAAATATCTAATAGTCCCAGTCTAATACCAAGACATATTATTCCTAATCTTAGAATAAATTTTAAAGAAAACTTAATCCCCTCTAATAAAAAATTATTAATATGAAATATATTTCCTATCAAAAGACCAAATATTATTGATAGCATTATTGGTGATATTGGACTTTTTTTTAAATTTAAAATTTCTATTCCAATAAAATCACTAAGGTATATGCCTGAATAAGCAATTACAAAACAAAAGATAATTCCTGGGAATATTTTATATATTGAGCTTACCATTTAAAATATTCTTTATACAAAAAAAATATTTTTTATATATTAATATTAAACTTAGATATTTTTTGCAGTATTCCATTCTTCTTGAGTATTTACATTGAAAAAATTCTTTTCCTGGCTTTTGTCAAATTCAACAAATTTATATCTGTGTTTTTTAACCCAAAACATAATTTTACTATTTTTTAATTTTAACTCATTTTCTAAACTAGTTATTAACGAAATATGCCACATTGCTATAACAGGATGATGTCTACTATTTGATCTTGCAATCAATATTTTTATATTTTCATCATATGCATCTAAAAACTTATCTAATAGATTATCAGGTAAAAATGGGGTATCACTTGGAACAGTAAAAACCCATTCTTTGGTTTTGTAATTTTCTTTAGCCCACAACATAGATGTGTGAATCCCTGCTAAAGGTCCCAGAAAACCTTTGAATCTATCTTCAATTATTGGGTAATTAATTTTCTTAAAATTTTCTAAGTCATTAGCATTTATTATTATTTCATTATTATATATTTTAAGCTTATTTATTATTTTGTCTAAGATTGTAATTCCATTTATTTTAGCAAAAGCTTTAAATCCACCTCCAAATCTTTTTGACTGACCGCCAGCAAGTATAGTAAACAAAATTGTTTTCTTATTAATGGTCAATTCTATGTTCCCCAGAAAGTGCTAAATATTTTTTTCCTTTTGCTCGTCCAATAAGTGTTAAATTCGAGCCTCTCGCCAGCTCTACACCCCATGCTGTAAATCCTGATCTAGAAATTAATATTGGAATACCCATTTTTATAGTTTTAATAACCATTTCACTAGTTAGTCTTCCTGTAGTGTAAAAAATTTTATTTGAAGAGCTAATTTTTTTTAAAAACATAAAACCAGCAATTTTATCTACAGCATTATGTCTCCCTACGTCTTCCATATAAATTAATGGTTTATTATTATGAATAATGGCACAACCATGTATTGCTCCTGTCTCTAAATATAAGCTCGGTGTTAATATAATTTTTTTTGAAATTTCATAAATCCATTTATGTTTAATCTTCTTTTTGGATTTTAATTTTGATTTTTTTATTTCCTCATAGATATCTCCAAATACCGTGCCTATTGCACAACCACTAGTTGTTATTTTTTTTCTTAATTTACTTTCATAATTTGTTTTACGTTTTGTTCGTACAACAACCAAACCTAAATCTTTATCAATTTCAACTTTTGAAATTATGTCATTTTTCTTAAGCATATTTTGATTTAATAAATACCCAACTGCAAGATATTTTGGATGATCACTAATAGACATTAGCGTTACTATCTCTTGATTATTAAGAAAAATTGTAAGAGCTTTTTC